>JADLCW010000025.1 GCA_020847015.1 Thermomicrobiales bacterium
GCTTTTTTCTCATTGCCGCAACTTCCCGCTCACCATCCTCTATAGCCGCGACGACGACATCCCCGGCTACGTCGGCCACGGTACAGCTGATCTCGGCATCGTCGGCCGCAACCTGGTTCATGAAGAAGGCGTCGACGTCGTCGAGTTGGTCGCGCTCGGTTTCGGCTACTGCTCGCTCATCGTCGCCGTATTGCGCGACGCCCCCTTCACAGCTCCGGCGGAGTTGCTGAACAGCCGCATCGCCACTTCCTACCCCAACTCGGCTCGCGCATATTTTCGGTCGCTCGGCGGTGATCCGGAAATCGTCACCATTAGCGGTTCGGTGGAGATTGCCCCCTCGCTGGGGCTGGCCGACGCGGTGGTCGAGCTGACCGCCACTGGCTCCACCCTGATTCTCAACGATCTCCGCCCGATCCACACCGTGCTCGAATCCGAGGCAGTGCTGGCGGCTCATCCCGCCGCATTGGCCGACCCCGCCAAACGCGCCTCCATCGATCGATTGCTTATGCGGATCGATGCGGTGCGCGCCGCCAAACGCTACAAATATCTGATGATGAATGCGCCGGCAGCGGCCTTGCCAGAGATCCGCAAGGTGGCTCCCGGTCTCAAGGCTCCCACCGTCGTGCCGCTGGCCGATCCTGGCTGGGTGGCGGTCCACATGGCCATCGAAGAGGATCAATTCTGGGAGTCGATCGAGCGGCTGCGCCACGCCGGGGCCACGGAGATTCTCGTCTCCTCGCTGGAAAAACTGCTGCTCTGATCGGCCGCGTCCACTGCTACGGCCCTTGGTATCATTTGGCGGCGCCCGATCGCCGGCGCCACCGCGACCCGCACCCTCGAGCGGAGGTTTCTTCGTGACGCGCTCATCCCCCAGACTCGGCACGTTCGATGCTGCATCCTCGATCAAGCCGGCGATCCATGCCATGCCCGCTTACCGGCGCGAGGAGCCGCCGGCGACCCCGCCGTCGCGCACGATTCGCCTCGATTGGAACGAATCCGGCTACGGCCCTTCGCCCAAGGCGCTTGCCGCGCTGCGCGACCTGCGCGATCTCCATCGCTATCCGGAAATCGATGCCCACACACTGCGCCACGCCCTCGGCGTCTACATCGGCGCGCCGGGCGATCAGGTGATCGCCGGAGCCGGACTGGACGACGTGCTCAACACCCTGGCGATGTTGCTGCTGGAGCCAGGCGACCGTGTGGTCATCTCCGAGCCAACCTTCGGCGTCTATCGCCCGCTCTTCAGCAGCCACGGCGCCGAGGTGTGCGACGCTCCGCTGATTGCCGATTGGAATCTCGATATTGACGCGGTGCTGGACGCCGCCGAATGCGCCAAGCTCATCGTCGTCTGCAATCCCAACAACCCGACCGGCAACCTCTTCGATCCCGACGCCGTGGAGCGCATCTGCGCCGAGGCCAACTGCGTCGTCGCCATCGACGAAGCCTACGCCGAGTTCGCCGGAGTCAATCATCTCCCGCTGATGGATCGCTACCCGAATGTCGCCGTGCTGCGCACGATGAGCAAATTCGCCGGGCTGGCCGGCATGCGGGTCGGCTACGGCGTCTTCCCGCCCGCGCTGATGGAGTATCTGCTGCGGGTGATGCCGGCCTTCTGCAATGTCAGCGCCGCCGCGACCGCGACTGTTCTCGCATCGCTGGAAGACCTGGACTACCTCAACGACATCGTCGCCCGGATCATCTCCGACCGCGAGGCGCTGATCGCGCGACTCCGCGCGATCCCCGGTGTGACGCCCATGAACTCCGCGACCAACTTCGTGCTCGTCCGCCTGCCGCTTGCCGATGCCGGGCCGGTCGTGCGCGAACTCGCCACGCGCGGCGTGTTCGTGCGCAGCTTCGGGCGACCAGATCTGAGGCCATATCTGCGCGTCTCAGTCGGCTCCCCGGAGGAAAACGCCATCTTCGTTGACGAGCTGCAATCCATTCTCGAAGGGAGCGCTGGGTGACCGATACGGTATTTCGCATCCGGCGGGCGCGCATCGAGCGCGAAACGCTGGAGACCCGGATTGCGCTGAACCTCGACCTCGACGGCGGTGAGGTGCACGTTGACACCGAGGTTCCGTTTCTCGATCACATGCTCGACGCCCTCGGTCGCCACGGTCGCTTCGGTCTTGACATCACCTGCACCGGCGACGCCGCCATGGACCCCCACCACACCGTGGAGGATGTTGGCATCACCCTCGGGCAGGGGTTCCGGCAGGCGCTCGGCGATCGCAAAGGCATCGCCCGCTACGGTCACGGCTTCGCCCCGCTGGACGAAGCGCTGGCTCGCGTCGTCGTCGATTGCTCCGGCCGCCCGTTCCTGCACTTCGAGGCGGTCATGCCAGAACCGGTCATCGGGGCCGATTTCGCCAGCAGCCTGGTCGAAGAATTCTGGCGCGGCTTCGCCATGAACTCCGGTCTCACGATGCATATCGATCTGCTGCGCGCCCGCAATGCCCATCATGCCGCGGAGTCGATTTTCAAGTCCGGCGCGCTGGCGCTGCATCACGCCACCCGCCTCACCGGCGATCCAAACCGAATGCCGTCCACCAAGGGAGTGTTGGCGTGAGCGGGCGTGTCGCCGTCATCGACTACGGCGCCGGCAATTTGCGCTCGATGTGCCGGGCCCTCACGACCATCGGTGTTGACCCCGTGGTGACGACCAGTCCGGCCACGGTCGCGATGGCCTGCGCCGTCGTACTGCCTGGGGTCGGCGCTGCCGGAGCATCCATGACGCGCATGAAGGAACTGGGGCTAACGGCGGCGCTACGTACAGCCATCGCCGAGGGGACGCCATTCTTAGGCGTGTGCCTCGGCATGCAGTTGTTATTCGGTCATCAGGACGAAGGGAATGTCGAGGGACTCGGCGTGCTTCCCGGTCGTGTGCGCCGACTCTCTCCCGGAGTCAAGATTCCTCAGATCGGCTGGAACCGAGTCCGCCTCGTGGAGGCTGGGCCGCTCGGCCACGCTGGCGACGACCACGACGCCTACTTCGTCCACTCCTTCATCGCCGAGGGAGTCGATCCAGCCGATATTGCCGGTCTCACTCGCTACGGGGAAGTCTTCCCCAGCATCGTCATGCGCGAGTCCGTTTGGGGCGTTCAGTTCCACCCGGAAAAGAGCGGCGACTGGGGGTTGGAATTGTTGCGGACATGGGGCGCGCTGATCCACGCGCGCCACGCGGCGCCGGTCGCGGCGGCATCGGCATGATCGTCTACCCGGCCATCGACGTGCGCGGTGGGCGCTGCGTCCGTCTCGTGGAGGGCGACTTCGCCCGCGAAACCGCCTACGACGCCGACCCAGCCGATGCCGCTCGTCGCTGGTCCAAAGCCGGGGCGGAGTGGTTGCATGTCGTCGATCTTGACGGCGCGGTCATCGGTGAACCGGTCAACACCGATGCGATTCGCCGCATCCGCCATGCCGTCGACACCCCGATCCAGCTCGGCGGCGGGTTGCGGCTGCCGGAGCATTTAGAAGCCGCGTTCGAGATGGGCATCGACCGCGTCATCCTCGGCACGGTGGCGCTCAGTGACCCCGAACTGGTGAAAGCGGCCGTGCAGGATTACGGCGACCGGATCGCCGTCGCCCTCGATGCCCGTGACGGTCGTCTCGCCGCCGCCGGCTGGCTGGAGCAAACCGATGCGGTCGCCACCGAGGTGGCGCAGCGACTGCGCGCGGCCGCCATCGCCTGGTTCATCGCCACCGACATCGCGCGCGACGGCACACTCTCTGGTCCCAATCTCGCCTCGCTGCGCGGTTTGCAGGCGCTGCTGGGTAGCGGGGTGATCGCCTCGGGCGGCATCGGCTCGATCGCCGACGTTCGCGCCGTCGCCGATCTGGGCGTGGCCGGGGTAATTGTCGGCCGCGCGCTCTACGACGGGCGCGTCGATCTGGCCGAAGCCATCGCCGTCGGCAAGAATGGAGCGTACGCGTAATGATCGAAGATGCCGATCGCGTCGCCGCCGTGGCGGCTGCCGTGGAGGATGCGCGCTACCGGCGCGTCATTCCCTGTCTCGACGTGACCGACGGCCGCGTCGTCAAGGGGATCGAGTTCGTGAATTTGCGCGATGCCGGCGACCCGGTAGAGCTGGCTGCCTTCTACAACCAGGAGGGAGCCGACGAACTGGTGTTTCTCGATATTACCGCCACCACCGATAGCCGCAGCACGATGGTGGATCTGGTGGCGCGCACCGCCGATCGGGTGTTCATCCCGCTCACTGTCGGCGGTGGCGTGCGCTCAGTTGCCGACATGCGCGAGTTGCTGATCGCCGGAGCCGACAAGGTTTCGATCAATACTGCCGCCATCGCCAACCCGGAATTGATCGATGCTGGCGTGGAAACGTTCGGTCAGCAATGCATCGTCATCGCCATCGACGCACGAAGAGAACCGGAGCGGGGCGGTTGGGGCGTCTACACCCACGGCGGCCGCCGTGCCGCCGGGCTGGATGCGGTCAAATGGGCGGTCGAGGCCGCTCGCCGCGGAGCGGGTGAAATTCTGCTCACGAGCATGGATCGCGACGGCACCAAGGATGGCTACGATCTCGCTTTGCTGGAAGCGGTCGCTGCCGCGGTTCCGACGCCAGTGATTGCCTCAGGCGGCGCAGGCACGCTCGACCACCTGGTGGATGGGCTGGCCCCCGGACGCGCCGACGCGGTGCTGGCAGCCTCAATCTTTCATTTCGGCGAATACCGAATCATCGACGCCAAGCACCACCTTGCCGCGCGGGGCATACCGATGCGGATGGACCAGCAGTGAGCGAAGCAGAACCGTCCGTCCGCTGGGGAGACGACGGTCTCATCCCGGTGGTGACTCAGGATGAGCGCAGCGGCGACGTGTTGATGGTCGCTTTCATGAACGCCGAAGCGCTGGCTGCCACTCGCGCCACGGGATATGTCCACTACTGGAGTCGTAGCCGTGGCAAGCTCTGGTGCAAAGGCGAAACCTCCGGCAATCGGCAGCAGGTCGTCGCAATATTCGTTAACTGCGACCGCAACAGCCTGCTGCTGCGCGTGCGCCAGACCGGGGCGGTTTGCCACGACGGATACCCGACCTGCTACTACCGGCGGCTGGAGCCTGATGATTCGCTCACCATGGTGCGCGAGCGCGTGTTCGACCCGGCCGAAGTCTACGGCGTGGACTCCAACAATCTGCTTACTGATGCCACCCGGTTGCTCTATGGCGCATACGCTTGGCTGCGCGACCACGATCTATCGGCCGAATCGGGCACCTCACGCCGCCTGCGCATCGAAGACGGCACGATCGAGGGCCGCGTCGCCGACGAGCTAACCGAACTGGCCGGTGTGCTCGACGGCAGTCACCGCCATGGTGCTTTCCGCGACTAAATCCTGCTTGAAGCCACTCAATGCCTTTACTGGACAACACTGGCTGCTCTCCAAGCTGAAGCCGATTGGGCCGCCGTCCTTCCCGACCGCGCCCTCACCGAATCATCCGCAGAATTGGATGTCTCGGACATCACCACGGAGCTGCGGATCGCCGCCGATGAATGGCGCGGCGCGGCGCCTGGGGCC
>JADLCW010000026.1 GCA_020847015.1 Thermomicrobiales bacterium
GCTACACTCGCGCGGAGACGCTTGACCCGCCGCTTCGTCGCGGCGCGCGTCCCCCCCGATGGGCGACGACATGACCAACCTGCTTCCGCCAATCCAGCCGCGAGTCGCGCTGGCGACGCACTTGCTGTTGCCGCTCGGCTCTGGCTTCGCCGGCCGCGTCGCGGCGTATGCGGGCGCACAGTGGCTCGATCTCGATTATGCGGCGCACCTCGTCGCGCCTCGGCTGCGGATGCCGCCGGATCACAAGGGGTGGGCGCCGAATGCCCTTTGGCTCCCCGCCGAAGGCACTCGCGGCCCAATCGACCAGGCCCTGCGCGGGCGGTTCGTCGGGGGCCAGGGGTCCTTAGCGCCGCTGTTGATCGTGGATGCTCCCTGGAATCTCGCCGACGCGCCATCCGCGTTGCGCGCGCTCTTCCCATTCACGCAAGCCGTCGAACGCGCCGGCGTCGGCCGTTCGGTTGCGGTCGGGCTCCGGGCGCGCCACTTGAGCGGCGGGCGCCGTCATCTCACTCAACTCACCCTGCTCCGCCACATCGTCGAAGAGTGGGGGTTGGATATTGCGCTCGATCTCACCGGTCCCTTTGATCCGCAATGGGAAGCCGAAGCGGCGGTGCTGCGCATGGGACCACGACTCGTGCTGGTGCGGGCGGGAGCGGCCGCTGTAGCCGCCTCGCCGGTCGATCGCGGGCGCGTGGCGAAACGAGCGCTGCGGGCCGCCATCGAGCAGCAACCGCGATTGTGCGTCTCGCTCGCCCCGGACGTGCCGTGGTGGCAGGCGGCGAGCCCCACCGCGCTGGGTCGCGCCTGGAGCGATTCAGCTCGCCGTCTGGCCGCCTTGATGCCGGGTCATCGCTTCACCATCGCGCCGCCGTTTCCAGCCTCGCCGCGACCGACGCGAGGCCCGTTTCCGCCTCGCTAACCCACCACGCCGCGAATCCCAACATCGCCAGGGCGTGGCCGAATCGGCCGCGCCCTGCGTACGCTCGTCCGGTTTGGACGGAGATGCGTTACCGCTTGGTGTACTGAGGCGCCTTGCGCGCGCGCTTGAGTCCGACCTTCTTGCGCTCTTTTACCCGAGCATCGCGGGTGAGCAGCTTGGCGCGCTTCAGCGCTGGCCGCAACTCCTCATCGACCGTGATGAGCGCCCGAGCAATGCCGTGGCGGATGGCCCCGACCTGCCCGCTGACGCCGCCGCCAACCACCCGCACCGTAACATCGAAGCGGTCGGTGGCGCCAACCAGCCGCAGCGCCTCGGTCAGGTTCATCTGATGGGCGGCCCGTCCCCCGAAGTACTCGCGGGCCGATTTGCCGTTGACCGTAATCTGGCCGTTGCCGGGGTACAACCGCACGCGGGCGATCGCTGACTTCCGGCGTCCGGTCGCCCAATGGTATGCCTGTTCGCTCACGCTTGAACCTCCACGAGAGTCAGAAGTCTGGAGTCAGAAGTGGAGAATACGCCGACACAACGCGCGAATGTATCCTTCCCAACTCGCTCTGCTCACTCCAGAGTTCTGACTCCTGACTACCGTACTGCCCGAGATTTCTCCAACTCGGCGTCCAGCGACACCGGTTGCTGGCTGGCGTGCGGGTGCTTCGAGCCCGCATACACCTTCAACTTCTTGAACTGCTGCTCGCCTAACGTGTTCTTGGGAAGCATGCCGCGCACGGCCGACTCGATGATCCGCTCAGGGAATCGTTGCCGAACATCGCGCACCGACCGCTTGCGCAACCCGCCGGGATAGCCGGAGTGGTGGTAGTAAAACTTTTGCGTTTCCTTCTTGCCGGTGAGCGCGACCTTGTCGGCGTTGACCACGATCACGAAGTCGCCCATGTCCATATGCGGCGAATAGGTCGGCTTATTCTTGCCGCGCAGGGTGTGAGCGACGATGGTCGCCACTCGACCGAGGGTTTTGCCTTCCGCGTCTACGATGTACCACGCGCGGTTCTCGTGCGCTTCATGCCCCTTGGGGGACCAGGTTTTCCGTTCCACGCTCGTTACTCCTCGGCGTTGCTCGCCGCAGCGGCCGGAGCGCCTGCTTGCGCCGGGGCGCTCCCGAATGCTTCGTATCCCACCTGCCAGAGCGTCAGCCCCGATGGGGGAGCCGTGCCGGCGCCCGCGCGCCGGTCCTTCGCTTCCAGCAGGTCCGCGATCCAACTCGTCGGCCGCGTGCCTCGCCCTACCTCGGCCACCGCGCTTATCAGGGCGCGCACCATCTGGGGGAGAAACCCGTCACCGACGACGCGGTATTCGAACAGCTCGCCCGCTCCCTCGCCGCGCCACCACGGGGTCAGGCGTCGCACCTCACTTGCGAACAGCGTTCGCCGTGTGCCGCGCGGTTGCGCCTGGCGTGGCGACCAAGGAACGCCTTCGCCGCCCCCGGCGAACGAGGCGAAGTCATGCTCCCCGTGGAGCAGCATCGCCGCTCTCGCCATCGCCGCGAGATCCAGCCGCGCCGACCGCATCCAGACCTGCCGCGCCGCCAGGGGCTCATGGCCGCCGGACCAGATCCGATATCGATACTCACGCCACCTGGCATCGTAGCGCGCATTGAATCGGAACGGGCGTCGCCGCGCGGCAACGACTACCAGATCGGTCGGCAATCGCGCATTGAGCGCCGCCCGCACCGTAGCCGGTTCCAAATCGGACCGCGGATCGGGCAAGCTAACCACCTGTCCCGCCGCATGCACGCCACGATCCGTTCGACCAGCGAACACGACCGGACACGGTGCGCCGTAGAGCGCCGCCAACGCCCGTTCCAGCTCGTCCTGCACCGTTCGCCGGCCCGGCTGCACCTGCGACCCGAAGAAATCGGAACCGTCGTAGCTGAGTGTCAGCGCGAGCTGGAACGGCGGGCGACCCACGAGCGGCAGCCTAGAGCTCGACGAATTCGATCAGAGCCAGCGGCGCCGCATCGCCGCGCCGCGGTCCCAATTTTGAGATGCGAGTGTAGCCGCCGTTGCTGCCCTCGTAGCGGGGACCGATGACCTCGAACAGCTTCGTCGTCGCCCGATCGTTGTCGATCTTGGACATGATTACCTTGCGGTGGTGCGGCGTATCCTCGCGGGCAATGGTGACGAGTTTCTCGACGACCGGGCGCATCGTCTTGGCTTTCGCCTCGGTCGTAGTCACCCGCTCCTCGAGAATGATCGAGATAGCGAGTTGCCGCAGCAACGCTTTACGTTGACCGGGGCTACGTCCCAGCTTGCGGCCTGATTTTCCGTGCCTCATGGTGTTTGCTCCTCATCGCCGCGCCCGGCGGTCTCGTCGCGCCCGGCATCGCCGAACAACGAGGCCACGGCTTCGGCTACATCGTCGCGCTCGGTTTCGTCGCCCGCGTCGTCGGCCAGCTCCGTCTCCTCGTCGACGCCATCGCCGCCGAGGAAGGATGTTTCCCCTTCGGGCAGATAACCGAACTCGGCCAGCTTCTGCCGCAACTCGGTGAGCGAGCGGGGGCCGAAGTTGCGGATGGACAGCAACTGGTCGGGATCGCTCGTCAGCACCTGCCCGACCCGTTCGATCTGTCGGCTGCGCAGCGCGTTCAGCACCCGCGGCGACAACCCCAGATCGGCCAGCGGCTTGCTTTGCACATCATCCGGGATGAAGGAGCTGGCCGGTTGCCCGGTTTCGCGCGCCTCACGATTGACATCGGCGAAAATGCGCGCATGCTCCATCAAGATCTGCGCCGCCTGGGCCAGGGCATCGTCCGGTTCGATCGTGCCGTCGGTCAGGATCTCGAGGATCAACCGATCGTAGTCCGTCAGCGACCCGACTCGGGTCTGCTCGACCACGAAGTTGACCCGCTCGATCGGGGTATAAATCGCGTCGATCGGGATCTCCCCGAGCGTTTCAGCTTCTTGCGCCTCAGCCGGCTGATAGCCGCGCCCCTGGCTGATCCACAGCTCCATGTCGAGCGTGCCGTCCGGCGAGTCGATCGTGGCGATCACCTGGTCCGGCGTAATCAGATCGACCTCAGTCGGCCAGGCGACATCGGCTGCCGTGACCACGCGCTCGCCGGAGGCGTCGCCGCGCACCAGCAATTGGGCGCGCACGTCGCCGTTCATCTCCATGACGCGCTTGAGGCGCACCCGCTTCAGGTTGAGCACGATCTCGGTCACATCCTCGCGGACGTGGTCGATCGTCGTGAATTCATGCCATACATTGTCGATGCGCACCCGAGAAATTGCGACGCCATCCAGCGAGCGCAGCAAAATCCGGCGCAACGAGTTGCCCAACGTGGCGCCGAACCCCTGCTCCAGGGGTTCAGCCTTGTACCGGCCGTAGTTGAGACCGGTTTCGATCGCCTCGAGTGTGAAAGGGGGTCGCTCGAACAAGCTCTATCGCCTCCTGCGATGGACGCTGCGCCGGCAGTCGGATCGAAATCGGGAATATGGAGCGCCAAGCTCCGGGAACTGCCGCCGCAGTCAGGTCCTCGCCCTCAAGCTCACCCTACCGGCTGTAGTGCTCGACGATGAGCGCCTCGTTGAAGGTCGGCACCTCGATCTGGTCGCGCGTCGGCAGATTCAGCACCTTGCCGGCCAACTGGCTGGCGTCGATGCTCAGCCAATCCGGCGCCCGCCGTGATTGCAGCACTTCGGTAAAGCCGTCAAAGTACTCACGCCGCCGACTTTCCGGCCGTACGGAAATTTCGTCCGCAGCCTTGATCTGGTACGAAGGAATATTGGTTTTGCGCCCGTTGACCATGAAGTGACCGTGACGCACCAACTGGCGCGCCTGCTTGCGCGAGTCGGCGAAGCCCATGCGGTACACCACATTGTCAAGTCGCGATTCCAGAATCTGAAGCAAGTTGTCGCCAGTGACGCCGCCCCGCCGCTCGGCCTCGGCGAAGCTCTTGCGGAACTGCTTTTCCATCACCCCGTAAAAGCGCCGCACCTTCTGCTTTTCCCGCAGCTGCAGTCCAAATTCCGAAGGTCGCCGCGTGCGCCGCTGCCCGTGCTGACCGGGCGGGAAATTCTTGGCCGGCGCTCGCTTCACGATCGGGCACTTCGGCCCGTCGCAGCGCGATCCCTTCAAGTAGAGCTTCATACCTTCGCGGCGGCACAGCCGGCACACGGGCCCCGTGTATCTCGCCATTTCCTGTCGAATCCTCCTGACCGGGGACTGCCAGCGCCGCTTCCTGGGCGCCCCCCCGGCATTACTACCGAATCACATCCAGACTAGACACGCCGCCGTTTCGGAGGCCGGCATCCGTTATGCGGGATCGGCGTGGTGTCGGTGATGGAGATCACCTGCACCCCGCTCGATTGCAACGAGCGGATCGCCATCTCGCGCCCGGAACCGGGACCTTTCACGTACACATCGACCTGCCGCAGACCATGCTCCATCGCCTTGCGGGCCGCGGCTTCAGCGGTTACCTGCGATGCGTAGGGCGTGCTCTTGCGGCTTCCCTTAAATCCATTCGAACCCGAGCTCGACCAGGAAATCACGTTCCCGGCCGGATCGGTCAGCGTCACGATGGTGTTGTTGAATGTCGCCTGAATATAGGCGCGTCCGCGAGGGATATTCTTGCGATCCCTGCGTCGAACCCGCGTCTTGCCCTTGCCGCCGCGCCGTCGTTCCGACATCGTCTCTTCACGCCTCCACCGGCCGGGAATCGCTCCCGGCCGATATCATGAGCAACCCAAATTCGCTCCGGTTGACTCTTACTTCTTCTTGCGCCCACCAACGGCTCGCCGCGGCCCACGCCGCGTCCGCGCGTTGGTGCGGGTCCGCTGGCCGCGGGAAGGCAATCCGCGCCGGTGGCGCAACCCGCGGTAGGAGCCGATGTCCATCAATCGCTTGATGTTCATCGCCACTTCGCGCCGCAGATCGCCCTCGACGCGCACCTCCTTGTCTACGATCTCGCGCAGCCGGTTGACCTCATCGTCGGTCAACTCCCGCACGCGGACATCGGGGCTGATCCCCGTCCGCGCCAGCAACTGCTGGCTGGTGTGCAGCCCGATGCCATAGATATACGTAAGCCCAACCTCCACGCGCTTATCGCGGGGCAGGTCAATTCCGGCAATACGCGCCATGCTCGCTCGCCTCTCCGACTCCTCGTCCCACTACCGCGCTTAGCCCTGCCGCTGCTTGTGGCGGGGGTTGGTGCAGATCACCCGAATGACGCCGTGACGGCGAATCACCTTGCAGTTTTCGCAGCGCCGCGTCACGGAAGCCGCTACCTTCATTGCAGTCCTCTCATCCAGCGAGCCGATCTACGATCGCCCGCTCATGCATGTTTCGTACGTGACAATAGCGCATGCTTCGCTCGCATGCGCACGAAGTATTCAGTATACCGGATCGAGTGGTCGTTGCGTCAAGATTTGACCGCCCTCCGGCGTCACCACCACGGTGTGCTCGAAGTGCGACGCAAGCGAACCGTCGGCCGTCACCACCGTCCAGTGGTCGGCCAGCTCGCGCGTCTCCTCACCACCGGTCGTCAACATCGGTTCGATCGCCAGCGTCATTCCCGTGCGCAACAACACCCCCCGGTCCGCGGCCCCGTGGTTGGGCACGTGGGGATCTTCGTGCATCTGGCGCCCGATGCCGTGCCCGCCATACTCGCGAATCACCCCGTACCCACGCGGGGTGGCGAATCCCTCCACCGCCGCGCCGATCGCGCCCAGTCGGTTGCCGGTTTTGGCTGCGGCGATCGCCAGATTCAGCGCCATTTCGGTATCGACCAGCAGCAGCGCCGCCGCCTCCGAAATCTCGCCAACCGGATACGTCCAAGCGGCGTCGCCGTGGAACCCATGCAGGATCGCTCCGATATCGACCGAGATGATGTCGCCGTTGCGCAGCGCTCGCCTGGCAGGGATGCCGTGTACGATTTCCTCATTGACCGAAGCGCAAATGTGCGCGGGGTAGCCGTGGTAGCCCAGGAACGACGACACCGCGCCGCGCTCGTCCAGCGTCTGGCGAGCGATGTCATCGAGATCGGCGGTGGTCACCCCGGGCGCGATCGCCTGGGCGATGCGCTGGTGGATGAGCGCGACAACTTCGCCCGCATCCCGCATCCGCTCGATTTCGCGCCGGTTCTTGATGGTGATCGCCATACGACTCGATTACCCCGCTCGTTGTCCATCTGCGACCGCACGATCGGCCGCGGCCGCGATCGCCTCGGTGACCTCCTCGATCGGGCGATCGCCGTCGACGTGCGTCAGCACACCCCGCTGGGCGTAGAAGTCCAGCAGCGGCGCCGTCACCGCATCGTAGGTGTCCAGCCGCCGAGCGACCGCTTCCGGCGTGTCGTCGGCGCGCTGCACCAGCTCACCTCCGCACACGTCGCAGATGCCGACCCGCTTCGGCGGATTGAACGCAACGTGATAGACGAGTCCGCAACTGGCGCAGACGCGCCGGCCCGCCAGCCGCTCGATCAACTGCTGGCGCGGCACATCAATGACGACTACGGCGTCGACGCGCTGGCCCCGCCGCGCGAGCGCCGTCTCCAGCGCCTCGGCCTGGGCGATCGTGCGCGGGAATCCATCGAACAATGCGCCGCGCGCCCCTTCGCCGAGCGCCTGCTGGGCGGCCAGCTCGTCCAGTTTCTCCTCGACCAGCGCGATCGTGATCCCATCCGGCGCCAGTTCGCCGCGATCCATGATCGCCTTGGCTTCACGGCCCAGCGGCGTCCCCGCCTTGACCGCCTCACGAAACAGATTCCCGGTCGCGATCGGCATCAGGCGCAATCGCGGCGCCAAGCGTTCCGCCTGGGTGCCCTTGCCGGACC
>JADLCW010000027.1 GCA_020847015.1 Thermomicrobiales bacterium
GCATGGGGTACGGCTCGCTGGGGACCGACAATGCCGGCAGCGTGCGGCTGCCCGCATCGTACTGCGGCATCGTCGGGTTGAAACCGACCTACGGCGCGGTCAGCCGACATGGCGTGCTGCCCGGCTCTTGGACAGCCGATCACGTCGGGCCGATGACGCGCACGGTGGCCGACGCTGCGGCTATGCTGGATGCGATCGCCGGCTACGATCCGCGGGATCCGACCTCGGCGCGGACGCCGGCGCCCAATCTGCTCGGCGCCCTTCCCCCGGACGCCGATCTTCGCGGACTGACGATCGGCATTGACGACGCCTACCTGCGCCGGCACGTGGACGGCCCCGTGCAGACGGCGGTCGATGCGGCGCTCGTTCATCTCGCATCGCTCGGCGCCGGCCTCACGCCGGTGCGCCTACCGTCGCAGCAGGACGTGGTCGATACGCTGCTGGCCATCATCACGCCCGAGATCGCCGCCGCGCATCTCCCGCATCTGCGGGACCGGCGAGAGGATTACAGCCCTCCCGTGCGGGAGCGGCTGGAACTGGGTCTCCTGACCCCCGCTGTCACGTATCTGCACGCTCAGCGGCTGCGGCGACAGATCATCGATGAGATGCTCGCCGTGCTGACCGAGGTCGATTTCCTCATCACCGCGA
Source organism: Thermomicrobiales bacterium (assembly GCA_020847015.1). Classification (GTDB taxonomy): domain Bacteria; phylum Chloroflexota; class Chloroflexia; order Thermomicrobiales; family UBA6265; genus CADCWF01. The sequence goes on from JADLCW010000027.1 coordinate 649, forward strand.
CGACCCCGACCGCGGCGACGCTGCTCGACCAGGATGTGACGACGGGCGACGAAGCCGATCCGGAGTTGCTGGCGGCGCTCATCTATTTCACCTGCCCGTTCAACTTGACCGGATTCCCCGCCATCTCGATCCCGTGCGGATTCACCGAGCGCGGATTGCCGGTCGGACTCCAGATCGCGGCGCGTCCCTTCGATGAATCCCGCCTGCTGCGGATCGCGCACGCCTACGAGCGAACCACGCCGTGGCACGATGCGCTGCCGCCGCTGCTGGCGACGGTCGAGCCCATGCCCTGACCCGACTGCCGGTCGGCGATCCAAGGTGCGGATCGCTGGCCGGCGCCATCGGGACCGCGAAACTGCATGGGAACGATTGCAGCCGCGATGCTATGATCGCGCGACCAGCGTGCGCCGACCGATCCCGATTGGGGACGAGCGATGTCGACCTATATCGTGCGTCGCATCATTGGGTTGATTCCGGTTCTGCTCGGCGTCTCGATCGTCGTGTTTCTCCTCATGCAACTCGTGCCGGGCGATGTGGCGCAGGCGCTGCTCGGGATTTCGGCGCGACCGGAAGATGTCGAGAATCTGCGCCGCTCGCTCGGTCTCGATCGGCCCATCTGGGTGCAATACCTGAGTTGGCTGGGCATGGTGCTGCGCGGCGATCTCGGCATCTCGCTGCAGCAGCGCACCGAAGTGCTCCCCTTCGTCATGGATCGGTTCCAGAACACCCTGATTCTCACGGTGGCGGCGACCATCGTCTCGCTGGTCATCGGGTTGCCTGCCGGCGTGATTTCGGCGACGAAGCAGTATTCGGTGTTCGACCGAGTCAGCATGCTGATTGCATTGTTCAGCAATAGCATGCCCGCGTTTTGGCTCGGTCTGATGGCGATTCTGATTTTCTCCCTGAAGCTGCACTGGTTCCCGACCAGCGGCATGTGGCCGGTGGTCGGCGAGCGCACGCTGCCCGTGCTGCTCAGTCACCTCGCGTTGCCCGCACTGACGCTGGGGGCCGCCTCGGCGGCTTATACCGCCCGCATCACGCGCTCCTCCATGCTGGAGGTCATCCGCCAGGATTACGTGCGGACCGCCCGCGCCAAGGGGTTGACCGAACGCACGGTGCTGGCCCGCCACACCCTCGCCAATGCCTTGTTGCCCATTTTGACTGTGGTCAGCTTGCAGTTCGGCTATTTGCTGGGTGGCGCCGTGCTCACCGAGACGGTGTTTTCGTGGCCGGGCATCGGGCTCGCGCTCTACAACGCCATCTCGTTTCGCGATTACCCGCTCGTGCAAGGGGCCGTGTTGGTGGTGGCCACGTCGTTCGTCGTCGTCAATCTTCTCACCGATCTCCTCTACAGCTTCCTCGATCCGCGGATCCGGTATTCGTAGCGAGGGGCGCGCATGGGAGCGACGACCACCGAATCAACGAATTCGCACAGTGGGTCGCCTCCTCCGGCGAAGGAGCGAGCGCGGTCGGCGGCGTTGCCAGCGCTGGTCGCTCCGCAATCGCAACTCAGCATTATCTGGCGGCGCTTGCGTCAGGACGCCTTTGCCTTGATCGGGGCAGGGATTATTTTGTTCACACTGTTTCTGGCGGTCGCCGCGCCGGTCGTCGCCCCGCACGATCCGCTGCAGCAGGACTCGTCGATTCGGCTCGCTCCGATCGGGACATCCGGCCACCCCCTGGGAACGGATGGCAATGGCCGCGATATCCTGAGTCGGCTGATCTACGGCAGCCGCACGGCGCTGCTGATCGCTCTCGTTCCCGTCGCCGTCGCGGCCGTGTTCGGCATCGCAATGGGACTGGTCGCCGGTTATTTCGGCGGCTGGTCGGACTCCCTGCTGATGCGCTTCTCGGACATCCTGTTCGCGTTTCCGGCCGTGCTGCTGGCGATCGCCATCGTCGCAGCGCTGGGACCGACGCTGGTCAACGCCATGCTGGCGCTCGCCATCGTGTTCGTGCCCGCCTTCGCCCGGCTGGTGCGCTCCTCCGTCCTGTCGTTGCGGGAGCGCGAGTTCGTGGTCGCCGCGCGGGCGAGCGGGTCGCCGACGGGGCGATTGCTGATCCGGCACGTGCTGGCCAACGCGCTGCCCACGGTCATCGTGTTCGCCACCCTGCAAACTGGCCAGATGATCATTTTCGGTTCGGCGCTATCGTTTCTAGGACTGGGCGTACAGCCGCCGACGCCGGACTGGGGCACGATGTCCAACGATGGGCGACAACAGATGCTGATTGCGCCCTGGGTGACGACGCTTCCCGGCATCGCCATTTTCTGCGTCTCCGTCGGGTTCAACCTGCTCGGAGATGGTCTGCGCGACGCGCTCGACCCGACGTTGCGGACCTAAACGGTCGGCGCCGCGTCGTGATGCGCCAAGCGAATCCGGAAAGGAGGCCCGTGCAGCAGTCGCATTGCCAATTGCCCCGACGGACGAGATCCCGACGGAATCCGCGGCGGAATAGGCGCCGACTCGGTGGCGCCACGGAGGAACGACGATGTCCCGTGAAGCGTTCGTCAACATCATGATGGATGGCGGTCTGGATCGCCGCGAACTCGTCAAGCGTTTGGTGGCGCTGGGCGTCGCCGCGCCGGTCGCTGCGGCGCTGGCCGAGCGAGGGCAAGGGGCAGGGGCGGCGCCGGTGGCGAGTTCCGCGGCCCGCCTGCCCGCCGCGCAGGAGAGCGACGGCACGCTGATCGTCGCCACCGAGGCCGACATCGAGAGTTTCGATCCCGGGCACGCGATCGCGCTGGCCAGCACTCGGGTCAACTACGCCATCTACGAGGGGCTGCTGAAGTACACGCCGGGCACCACGGATCTGGAGCCGCTGCTGGCCACCGAGATGCCGACGCTCGAGAACGGCGGCATCTCCGAAGATGGGCTGACCTACACGTTCAAGCTGCGAGAGGGCGTCAAATTCCACGACGGCGCCGATTTCAACGCCGAAGCGGTGCGAATGTCGTACCGACGGCTGATCGACAAGGAGTTCGAGCACTACGACGACACGAACACGGCCGGCTTTTTCCTGGGCGATCTGACATCCGTAGATCCGGTCGACGAGCACACGGTCACTTTCACGCTGAGCAAGCCCAACGCCGCCTTCCTGACGCTGTCGAATGTCTACGCGGGCAAGATCATGAGTCCCAAGGCGATTCAGGAAGTTCCCGTGGCGCAGTGGGGCGAGGGCAGCTACGGCACCGGTCCGTTCGTCGCCTCAGCCTGGGACAAGGGCATCAGCGCCACGTTGGTGCGCAATGAAGACTACTGGGGAACCAAACCGTCGCTCAAAACGTTGGTGTTCCAACCGATCATCGAACCGACGGCACGGGTCGCGGCGCTGCTCAACGGCGAAGTCGACATGATCGTGGTGGTGCCGCCGGATTCCATTCAGAGCATCAAGGACGATCCCAATCTGACCTACGAGCAGGGCGACAGTCTGCAGCGCTGGTTCATTCAGCTCAACACCAAGGAAGGTCCCTTCGCCGACAAGCGCGTGCGGCAGGCCGTCAACTACGCGGTCAACAAGGAAGGGTTGGCGCACGACGTGCTGCGTGATTCGGCCGTGCCCGCCACCCAGCCGATGGCCCCCGCCCACTGGACCTACAACCCGGATATCACGGGATACCCGTACGACCCCGAGAAGGCCAAGGCGCTGTTGCAGGAAGCCGGGGTCGGCGACGGGTTCTCGACGACCCTGATGATTCCGCAGTCCGGGTCCGGCATGATGATTCCGGTGCCGATGAACGAATTCATCCAGGGCAATCTGCGCGAGGTCGGCGTCGATGTGCAGATTCAGTCCTACGAGTGGGTGTCGTACCTCGGTCTCTGGACGCAGGGGCTGAACGCTGATGTCACCATGGCCAACATGTCCACGCTCGAAACCGGCGAGCCCTATTTCATTCATTTCCAGCTTTCCGGTGATTTCACGCCGGACAAGGGCGGCTGGAACGTCGGCTACTACGACAACCCCGAGGTCACCAAGCTGCTCGCCGAGGCGTTGGCCACCCCGGATGACGCGCAGCGGAAGGCGCTCTACGAAAAGACCTGGGAATTGGTCGTCGATGACGCGCCCTGGATCTTCGTCGTCAACGACCTGCAGCCGATGGCGTTCAAGAATTCGGTCACGGGCTATCTCACCAGCCCCAGCTACGTGATCGACTTCACGACCATTTCAAACACCCCCCAGTAAGCCGCCGGGCGAGTCGGCGGAGCCGGAGCGCTTTGGCGGCTCCGGTTCCGCCGTTGGCGGGTGCGGGAGATGCGGCGAACCGGGGCGCGGCGCGAGCTACGCTCCGGCCAGCCATTGCTGGAGATCGTCGGCGAGCATGGCGGTGAGCGCCTCGAGATAGCGCTCGCCACGATCGGCGGTTGCGAGCGTCGGATCCCCCAGCACGCCGGTGTCCGTCAACGCCGCCATGCCATGCTCCCACAGGGTGGCCTGCGCCGCCGCATCGTAATCACCGGTGAATCCGGCGGCGAATCGGTTGGGGTGAACGAGTTCGGGACGCACGCGGAGCATCTCGCTGGTTTCACCTTCACCGGCATGGACGCCGCAGATCGCGGGCGCGATGTCGTCGCTCGCCGCGACCCGATAGAATCCATCGAAGAATCCATCGAGATTGGAGTTGCAGCGCACCGCGAGCTGACCCACGCGCCCGCCCGTGGCGCGCTCCAGATCGCCCAGCGCCGCGAAATTTCCGCCGTGCGCGGAAAAGACGTAGGCCGCCGGAAACCCGTGCCGATCCAGACTGGCGAGGTAGTCCTCCAGCACCGCGGTGAAGGTGGCGCGCGTCAGCGTGATGGTGCCCGGGAAGGCCAGGTGGTGCCCGGAAATGCCGATGCTGACCACCGGTCCTCGCAGCGTGCCGGCGACGCGTTCCGTCAGGCGGCGCGCCAATTCCGTTGCGAGCGCCGTGTCGGTCACCAGCGGCAACTGCGGACCGTGCTGCTCGATGGCCCC
>JADLCW010000028.1 GCA_020847015.1 Thermomicrobiales bacterium
ACCGCCGTCGACCAACCCGCGAACCTGATCGAGAAACAACTCGACCACCTCGCCAAACCGGACGTCGCCCAGCAGCGGATCTTCCGAGGCGGGAAGGAATCCACTGGGGCCGATAGCGCCGGCCACGAAACGCGGATGATCCGATGTCGAAAAGCGATCGGCCAGGCGGCGGGCCAGTTCGGCGGCGGTTCGGTTCTGTTCATAGGTGCGCTCGCCGAGTCCGTACTCCTCCAGTTTGAGTCGATTGCCGCCGAAGGTGTCGGTCTCGATGACATCCACGCCAACCTCGAGAAATGATGCGTGGACCGCCTCGATGAGCGCGGGGTTCTGAAACACCAGATATTCGTTGCAGCCTTCGATGCCGCCGTACCCTGATGCATCCAGCCCAAGGTCGAGAATCGTGGACCCCATTGCGCCGTCGTAGATCGTGACGCGCTGGCGGACGAGGTCGAGGAACTGGTCGGATCGCTGGCTCATGCGGGAGTGCTCCTTCCCCTCCGAGGCGCCCCGGTCGATGGCCCTGGGCGAGCGTAGTTTGCCCGCGCGTGCGAGGATACGTTCTTCCGCCAGCTCCACGCGATGGCGGCAGCCGGTCCTGAATTTCGCCGGGGCAGTGGAGCCAGAAGCGCGCGGCGGGTATAGTGAGCGCGCTGGAGTTCCCGCGCCGGCTCGACGTTCGCCGCCGCGCCTACGAGGTGATGTCCAATGCTGCGCCGATTGCTCGTTCCGATCGTGGCTCTGCTCGCGCTCGCCATGCCGTTTGCGGCATTGGCGCAATCAGCGCCGGAAACGGTCGCCGCCGATCTCAACGCCTATTGGGCGGCCCGCTTCGCCGAGGCTGGTTTCGCCTATTCGCCGCCGGGGCTGCGTATGGTCACCGACTCGACCGTTTCGGCATGCGGACCGATCGACCCCTCCATCGGCCCGGCGGCCTACTGCCCCGCCGACAGCACCATTTATTACGCCCCGATCTGGGATGAGATCTACCAGACCGGCGGCAACCCCTATGCATGGTTCGTGGTGCTCGCCCACGAGTGGGGGCACCACGTGCAGCATCTGCTGGCCACGGACGATCACGGTACGCAAGGCTCCGAATTGCAGGCCGATTGTTTGGCGGGAGCGTTCGTCCGGGACGCCGAGGATCGCGGTCTGGCCGAACCGGGCACCTTGACTCGCGGCATGGGGTTGGCCATCAAGAGTGGCGATCTGCCCTTTATCAACGATCCGGAAGCCATCCACGGCAGCGGCGCGGATCGCGGCGTCACCTTTATGCAGGGCTACATGCAAGGACTTTCCGCCTGCGGGCTGCCGTTCTAGCGGAGCTTCGATCTACAGAGGCGAACGCCCTCGTCCAGCGCGGACGAGGGCGTTCGCATTGGATCGCCTGCTCGGCCCGTCTACCTGCGAATCAGCCGCAGCACCGCGAGCAGCACGATGGCGCCAATCACGGCCACCACGAAGCTGCCCAGATCCCACGCGACCACAACCGGCCGCCCAGTGGCGGCGGTGTAAATAAACCCACCCAGAAACGCCCCGACGATGCCGATGATGATGTTGGCTAGACATCCTTGCGGGTCTTTGTAGTCGCCGACGAGCAGGCTGGCCACCCACCCGGCCAGCGCTCCAAACACGATCCAGGACAAAATTCCGAGATTGCTCTCGATCACGCGCTATCCCTCCCGCTCCGTCGCTCCTATCCCCCGGCGCGAGTGTAGCAGCCGAGTTTAGCGGCGAGAATCCCGGCGCTCGGGCGACTCATCCAGCCGCACCCAGGTCTCGGCCCAAGCCGAAATGGCGTCGACCACATCAGCCAGCGCTCGCCCCTTTTCGGTCAGACCGTATTCCACCCGCACCGGCGTTTCGGGGTGGACGACGCGAATCACGATGCGCTCGGCCTCCAATCGTTTCAATCGCTCGGAGAGCAACCGGTCGCTGAGACCGGGCACCGCGGCGCCGATATCGCTAAAGCGATTCGCGCCGCCCAGCAGGGCGCGCAGGATGACTCCGGTCCAGCGGCCGCCAATCAACTCGACGGCGTGGTGGTACGCAGGACAGAAGGGAGTGATGTCGTCGGCGCACGAGGTCGCCTTGGGCTTGGTTGTCATAGTGTTTATTGTTACCTATCGTAAGTTCCTTGACAATCGTAACCTTTCGCGGTACACATGTCGCCAGCCCGAGCGGCGAGGCGCTCCGGGCCTGGCCAGTGCGGATCGCACGAAAAGCTTCGTCGCCAGTTTCCCACGGAGAGGAGTCTACAGGTGAGCATCGTCACGGAAAATCGAACCACGGTCTGGGCAATCGACCCGGCCCACTCGTTTATTGAGTTCGCCGTCAAACACATGGTGTTCGCTACGGCGAAGGGTCGTTTCAGCGTCTTCTCCGGGCAGGTCGTAGTGCCCGATGGCAACATCGAGCGAACCCGCATCGAAGTCAGCATCGACGGCGACTCTGTCGATACCCACGATGCCAAGCGCGACGAGCATCTGCGCAGCGACGACTTTTTTGGCGTCGGTCAGCACCCCAAGATCACCTTCGTTTCCACCAGCGTGGAGCCGGACGGCGGCGATCGCTACAAGATTATGGGCGATCTCACCATCAAGGGCATCACCAAGCCGGTCCTCCTCTACGCGACCTTCAATGGCCGCGGCACGAACCCTTGGGGGCAGTCAGTGGCCGGCTTCTCCGCCACCGGCGCTGTCGACCGCAAGGAGTGGGGGCTGAACTGGAATACTGCCTTGGAGGCAGGCGGCATGCTCGTCGGCGACGAAGTCCGCATCTCCATCGAGACCGAGTTGATCGAACAGAACTAGCCGAGCGTGGACCGGAGCGCCGCTCCGGTCCGCCCGCTCAGGAGCGCATACCGTGGCGCCACATCCATCTGTCACCCGGGATCCGCACCAGGGAGACGAAATTCTCCACGCCGGTGCGCCGCTCGCCGGCGCCGCCGCGGCAATGGTTCTGCTCCACGGCCGCGGCGCATCGGCGGAGGACATCCTCGGGCTGACCGATCATCTGCCGCGAGAGCGTGTTGCCTATGTCGCCCCCCAGGCCGCCGGGCACACCTGGTACCCGGAGCGATTCACGGAGCCCATCGAGCGCAACGAGCCCTGGCTCTCCTCCGCCCTGGCGCTGGTGGAGCGGATCATCGATGAAGTCATTGCCGCCGGGATCCCCGCCGAGCGGATTGGGTTGCTCGGCTTCTCTCAGGGAGCCTGCCTGGCGCTGGAGTTCGCCGCGCGTCATCCGCGCCGCTACGGCGGCGTCTTCGCGCTCAGCGGCGGATTGATCGGACCACCGGGCACAGTCTGGGACGATCGTGGTTCGCTGGGCGGCACGCCGGTATTTCTTGGCTGCAGCGATGTCGATTCCCATATTCCTGCCGAGCGAGTGATCGAATCAGGCGAGCGCATGCGTGAACTGGGAGCCGAGGTGGAGGTGCGCCTCTATCCCGGCATGGGTCACACCATAAACCGCGACGAACTCGACATCATTCGGCGCGGAGTGGAACGCATGGTTGCGGCTGATCCGGCGCCTCTGGAATGAACTTTGCGGCTCATTCGGATCGGCCGCGTAGCCCGCTCGGGCGGCGGCACGCCGATCTTGCCACGTCGGGCGAGCGCTGACTCTGCATGCCATCCGACCGCGACAACCTGCCGAGGCGGGCGGCGCAGCCCGGTAAGGAGCGCCCGACGCGCAGGTTTTTCGTCCGGCGAGGAATACCGCATGAAATCGAAATTGCTCTCCCGGGACAACGATCGGACGTATGCCGTCGTCTTCGAGACGGGAGAGGAAGTGATGTCGGGACTCCAGAAGTTCGCGCGGGAGAATCGGCTTGACGCCTGCCACTTCACCGCGATCGGCGCGTTCCGTGACGCCACTCTGGCGTTCTTCGACCCTGACCAAAAGGAATACTTGAAGATTCCGGTCGCCGAGCAGGTCGAAGTGCTTTCCCTCGTTGGCGACATCACGCTGGACAACGACCAACCAATGGTGCACGCGCATGTCGTGGTCGGCACCGCAGACGGGACGGCCCGCGGCGGGCACCTCCTGCAAGCGCATGTGCGCCCCACGCTCGAGGTGATGGCCGTCGAAACGCCAGGACCGCTGCGACGACGCATCGACCCCGAGTCGGGACTTGCGCTGATCGCCCTCTGAGCGAGGCGCGGGGCGCCGGTCAATATCGTCGCCGGGTTGCACCGTCCGCCGCAGCCGGACTCGCGCTGAGGAGCGCCCCGATGAGTATGACAGAACCGCCGATTCATCCCGATGTTCGTATCGGTCACGTCCACCTCAAAGTATCCGACCTGGATCGCGCCATCGCCTTTTACCGCGACGCGCTCGGGTTCGAGTTGACCCAGCGTTTCGGGTCGCAGGCGGCGTTCCCGTCGGCCGGGGGGTATCACCACCATATCGGATTGAACACATGGGAGA
>JADLCW010000029.1 GCA_020847015.1 Thermomicrobiales bacterium
GACTACGGGTCGTGGTACGACGCGCAGGTGGCGCTGGAGAGCGATGCCGGGTTGTCGCCGACGCTGGACCCGGACGGCAACGGCATCGCCTGCGAAACGGGTATGTACTAGGGCGCGGCGCGCGTCATGCGGGCGCGGCGCGTGACATCCAGCTCCTGATGCTCGCTCGGCACGCTTGATGCAGTACCGACCCGGGCGGCCGCGACGCCGCCCGGGAGGAGACGCGTGCAGGAGATTGACGTATTCGTGGCGGCGCTGTTCGCCGCGTCGCTGGCGGCCGGGTTGCTTGGCTCCATCGCCGGGTTGGGCGGCGGCGTGCTGCTGGTGCCGCTGCTGACGGTCGGGTTCGGATTGCCGATCCGGCTGGCGATCGGAGCCAGCATCGTCTCGGTGATCGCCACCTCCAGCGCCGCCGGGGCCGCCTACGTGACCGATCATCTGACCAACGTGCGGCTGGCGATGCTGCTGGAGGTGGCCACCTCGGTCGGCGCGGTCACCGGCGCGCTGATCGCCCCCTGGCTCCCGACCCGATTGCTGTTCATTGTCTTCGGGTTGCTGCTGGCCGGCTCGCTCGTGCCGACGGTCGCCCGGCTGGGCGAGGAAGACCCGCGCGATGTCGCGCCTGACCGGCTGGCGCGGCGCTGGCGGCTCTCCTCGGCCTACCCGGATCGGGCGCGCGGGCGGGTCATCCCCTACGCGGTCACCGGGGTGCCGCTCGGGTTCGGGTTGATGTATGTCGCCGGGGTGGCCTCGGGGCTGCTGGGGATCGGCTCCGGCGCGCTCAAGGTGCTGGCGCTCGACACGGTGATGCGGTTGCCGATCAAGGTTTCCAGCGCCACCAGCAATTTCATGATCGGGGTGACGGCGGCGGCCAGCGCCGGCATTTATTTTTGGCGCGGCGATGTCGTGCCGGTGATCGCGGCTCCGGTGGCGCTGGGCATTCTGATCGGGGCGACGGTTGGTTCACGGCTGCTGACGCGGGTGCACGGTCAGGTGGTGCGCCGGGTGTTCACCGTGGCGCTGGCGGTGGTGGCGGTGGAGATGCTGCTGCGCGGCATCCGGGGACCCTAGGTGCGCCTGCCCGACGCGCCGCCGGTCGTGGAAAGTGCGGGGTCGGCCGCCCAGCGCCCGCCGGGTGTGCCCGACCATCCCATGCACCGCTGGATCGGGTTGGTGCTGCGCGGTGGAGTGACGGTGGCCGGGGCGCTCGTGCTGCTGGGGTTGACGATGGCGCTGGGCGGCCAGTGGCCGGGCGGCGAGGTGCAAACCGTCGCCGGCTTGATCGCCGCCGAGCGGCACGTCATCAGCCCGGCGGCGATTGCGGCGGGTGTCGCCGAAGGTCGCCCGACCGCCATCGTCCGCCTCGGGGTGCTGGCGCTCATCCTGACGCCGATTTCGCGGGTGGCGATGACGGTCGTGCTGTTCGCCGCGCAGCGCGACTGGTTTTTCGTGGCGATCGCGCTGGTGGTGTTGACGGTTCTCGGATTGGGATTGCTCGGATTCGGCGCGTGAGCGCCCGGTTCCGCATGACCCCAGTGCGGCGGTCCGCGGCGGCGCGCCAACGGGTCCCCGGACCGGGCATCGCCGCGCGGGTGGTGTAGCATCCGACGTGCGCGCATTGGAGCGTGGCTCCGCGCGAATCGGGGAGCGGCGGTTCGTGAAGCTTTGGTGGGCGCAGCGCGCCGACGGCCGCTTGTCGCGCCGGCATCCGGTTTCGAGGTCGAAGGTGAACGATATTCCAACCCGCTGCCCCTGCTGCGCGCGGGTCTAGCAACCGGGCGATCGGTTCTGCGCGGGCTGCGGTTGCGCGCTCGCTGCTGCGCGCCGGCCGGCCCCCCGCCGGCGGCGCGCGATCGTTCTTGGAACCGGATTGCTCTGCGCGGTCGCGCTGGCGGTCGCCGTTGGGTTCGCCGCTCAGGTGGATCGGACGGCGACGGCGATTCGCCGCGTCAGCACGCCGCCGCCGGTGGTGTCCGGCGCGGCGTTCGATCGGGGCGACGACCTTTGGATCGACACGGGTCCGGCGCGCGCGGCGGTCCAAACCGCGGAGGCGGCCCGGGCGGCGCACGGCGAGAACGGGTTCACCACCGCGCCGGGCGAGGCGCGGGTGGCCGGACGCATGGCCGCGACACCGGCGGCGCGAGCCGGCGTCGCTGTGCGCGGGCGGCTGGATTGGGCGGAGCCAGGGTGGCGGCTCGACCGCGCGATCGATGCCGAAGCCGCGCCGGCTGCGTCCCCGGCGGGTGAGGCGGCGATGGACCGCCCGCTGACGATCCTGCTCATGGGGGTGGATGCCCGCGCGGGGGAGGAGATCGATATCGGGGTGCGACCGGACGCGCTCGCGCTGCTGCGTCTGGACCCCGCCGACGGCTCCTGCCGATTGCTCGCCATCCCTCGCGACACGCGGACGGAGTTGCCGGGGTACGGGTTGTCGAAGATCAACCACGCCTTGGCGGTGGGCGGCGTGCCGTACGAGCGGCTGGTGGTGGAGAACCTGCTCGGACTGGAGATCGATCGTTTCGTGCTGGTCGATTTTCAGGCCGTGGTCGAGACGGTCGATGCGCTCGGCGGCGTCACGGTCGATGTGCCAGACGCGTTCACCGCCCTGGACGGCACCTCCTTCGCGGCGGGGACGCAGACCCTCGACGGCCGCCATGCGCTGTCCTACTCCCAGTATCGCGGCTTCTCCGACGGCGATCTGGGGCGCATTCATCGGCAGCAGCAGGTGCTGCGCGCCCTGCTGGTTCAGGCGTCTGGTCTGGAGGTCGTGCCGGCGGCGACCCGGGTGCTGCCGCTGCTGGAAGACCACCTGCGCACCGATCTCTCGCCCGGGGAGATGGTCAGCCTGGCTCGGCGATACCGCGCGACCTGCACGGCGGAGACCTTGCAGGTGGCCACGCTGGATGGCGAGGTCGCCACCTTCGACGATCCGCTGGTGCAGGCGCCGCTCTCCTACCTCGTGGTCGATCCGGCCGAGATCGACCGCAAGCGCGCCCAACTGCTGGGGCTCGACGCCGATTAGGCGGTTCGCAACCGCCTCGGTCGGCGCCGCTCCGGTCACGGACAGACGGGTTGCCGCCTCGCCGGGCGTCGTCCGGTAGCGCGCGTCCCACGCACCCCCCCGATTTAAGAAGAAATAACCCCAATTTCATTCCATTGTCATGCTTCAATCACTGAACAATCATTGATTGGTCTTAAGGTTCTAAGTGGCAGGTTGCTGACGCCGAAGTCAGCAATTACCGAACTGAATGAGAGATTTTAGCGCGCATAGCGCGCTCCCGAAGCAATCAGGCAGCGCGGCCGAGTCGGGCGATCGAATGAGGGTTGGGGATCCTGGACTATGGTTGAGCATGCTTCCCGCAATCATGCGATGTGGACGAACGGGAACGGCAGCGGCGCCAATGGCGCATCGTCGACGCATCCATTCAGCTTCCATCCATCGCTCTGGGTTGGCGTCGCGGCGCTGGCCGCGCTGAGCTTCGGACTGGCCGTCAGCAGCGCCGAGGAGCGGCCGATCCTGTTTGCGACGACGGCGATCCTCGTCGCCGCCGCGCTGCTCGTCATCCGGGCGATCGACGCGATGACCGCCGGCGTGGTGGTCGTGCTCGGCGAGGGCGAGCAGGCGGCGCGGGTCGCCGAGGTGATCCGGACTATGCCGCCGCGCGCCGGAGCCGGCCGGGCGGCGGTGGTTCGGCGCGCGGCCAACTGGACCGAGGCCGCGCAGGTCGTCGCCGCCACGCGGTGTCGGGAACTGGTGGTCGCCACCGGCGTCTTCGCGCCGTCGGCTCCGGTGGTCGACGCCACCGGCCGCTATCCGGCGTCCTACACGGGAGCCGAGGCGATCGAGCGGCGGCTGGGGTTGGTGCCGCTGGATCTCGTCGAGCAAACCCATGGGTTCGACCAGATCGGCGCGGCGTCGTTGGGCCATGGTCTCTACGCGCACGCCAAGCGGGCGCTCGATCTCGCGGCGGTGCTCGTTCTCGGCGCGCTGGTGCTGCCGCTGATTCCGCTGATCGCGCTGGCGATCCGGCTCGATTCCCCGGGTCCGATCTTTTACCGTCAGATCCGGGTCGGTCACGGCGGCGCTCCCTTCGAGATCATCAAGTTCCGCAGCATGCGTCGCGACGCCGAGCGCGGCGGGGCGCAGTGGGCCCAGCCGGGCGATGCCCGGGCGACGCGGGTGGGGCTCTTCATGCGGCGGACGCATATCGACGAATTGCCCCAGCTCTGGAACGTGCTCAAAGGCGAGATGACCATGGTCGGGCCGCGCCCGGAGCGCCCGGAGTTCACCTCGGTGCTCGAGCAAGAGGTGCCCCACTTCGCCAAGCGCTACGCGGTCAAGCCTGGCGTGACCGGCTGGCAGCAAGTGCGCAACGGCTACACCAGCACGGTCGAGGGCGCGGCGCGCAAACTGGAGTACGATCTGTACTATCTGAAGCATGCGTCGGTCGGACTCGACCTGCGCATCCTGCTGGAGACCGTCGCGGTCGTGCTGCGGAAGGCTGGCCGCTAGCGTCGAACCCCAACGTCGGGAACCGCCTGGCGCCCGGTGCGAAGCGCGCGAGAAGACGAGGGGCGCGAGGCTCGTCATTGGCGGGTCTCGCGCTCTCGGTGCGCCCGGAGTGTTGCCCGACGCGCCTGCGGCGGCCGCTCAGTCGGGCGCGGTGAAGACCAGACCGCGGCGCGTCGCAACGACCGACCCGAGGGCGGCGAAGGCGCCGCGCGGCAGCGAGGCGATGGTCCATCAGGCGGCCGCGCCACCCGCATCGTCGGCTTGCGGCCCGGCGACATCTGGCGGAGGCGGCCGCTGACCGGTCCGCGGTGGGTTGCGACCGTGACGATCCCACGGGAAATCTCGGCTCCGGCCGGGACGCCGTCACTGCCCAGGAACCCGAGGCGGCGACGTTTGGGAGCCGTGGGGCGGCGATCGCCATCGGGGCCGCCGTGCTGGTGTGTCACAATCCAGCACCGACCGGCCGCGCCCATCATGCGCTGGCCGACTATCGAAACGGGCGCGGGGGTGCAGGGGCGCGAGCTGGCGGAAACGATTGCCGGGCGATCGGACGCGACGCCCATGCGGGTTGAGGGAACGCCGTGAACGTCACGATTTTCGGCAGCGGCTACGTCGGGCTGGTCACTGGGGCCTGTCTGGCTGAGGTCGGCAATCAGGTGCTCTGCGTTGATATCGACGAGCGGCGCGTGGAGCGGCTGCGCGATGGCGACGTGCCGATCTTCGAACCGGATCTGCCGGAGCTGGTGCGGAGCGGGCTCGAAGCCGGGCGGCTCATGTTTTCGACCGATCTGGCGGGCGGCGTGGGGCACGGCGATGTGTTGTTCGTCGCGGTCGGCACGCCGTCCGGTCCGGACGGCGACGCCGATCTGCGCGCGGTGCGCTCGGTGGCGGGCACGGTCGGCGATGCGCTGGAGCGTGACGCGGTCGTCGTCATCAAGTCGACCGCGCCGGTCGGCACGGTGGATCTGGTGCGGCGCATCGTCGCCGACCGCCTGGCCGTGCGCGCCGCGACGGTCGAGTTCGACGTGGTGGCCAATCCGGAGTTTCTGCGGGAAGGCGTCGCGGTCGCCGACTTCATGCGACCGGACCGGATCGTGGTCGGGTCCGACAACCCGCGCTCGATCGAGCGACTGCGGGAACTGTACGCGCCGTTCAACCGCAGCCACGACCGCATGATCGTGATGGGGGTGCGGTCGGCGGAGTTCACCAAGTACGCCGCCAACGTGATGCTGGCGACGCGTATCTCGCTGATGAACGAGTTGGCCAATCTGGGCGAGCGCCTCGGGGTCGATATCGAGGAGGTCCGGATCGGGGTCGGCTCCGACCCGCGCATCGGCTATGCGTATCTGTACCCCGGCTGCGGCTACGGCGGCTCCTGCTTGCCCAAGGATGTGCGGGCGCTGCTGGGAACGGCGCGCCGTGTCGGGTTCGACGCCGAACTGCTGCGCGCCGTCGATGCGGTCAACGAGCGCCAGCGGCGCACCCTGTTCGACAAGGTCGTCGATCACTTCGGGGACGATCTGACCGGCAAGGTGTTCGCGGTGTGGGGGCTGGCCTTCAAACCCGAAACTGACGATATGCGCGAGGCTCCCAGCCAAGCCATGCTGGACGCATTGTGGGGAGCCGGCGCTACGGTGCGCGCCTTCGATCCGCAGGCGATGGGGGAAGCGGCGCGGGTGTTCGGTCCGCGCCCGGATCTGGCGCTATGCCAATCGCGCGACGAGGCGTTGGTCGGAGCCGACGCGCTGCTGGTGCTCACCGAGTGGCGGGAGTTCCGCAGTCCCGATTTCGACGCGATCAAGGGCGCACTGCGCCACCCCGTCGTCTTCGACGGGCGCAACCTGTATGACCCCCGGCGGCTGGCGCGGGCGGGGTTCGCCCACTACGGCATCGGCCGCGGCACGGAGCCGGTGTCGTGACGGTGGTCGTGACCGGAGC
>JADLCW010000030.1 GCA_020847015.1 Thermomicrobiales bacterium
CCCAGCGGCCCGGGCACCGAGAACACCGTCCAGAAGGCCGCCGTCACCCGCCCCAGCAGGTAGTCCGGCGTCAACTCCTGGCGCAGCGTCATGGTCAGCACGCCGCGCGTCGAATCACCGAAGAAAAACACGGTCGTCAGCGCCGCCAGCGCCGCGATGCCCGGAGCCACGCCGATGGCCAGCAGCGCCGCGGCCTGCAGCAGCATGCCGCCGACGAAGCAGGCTCCGAACCCCCAGCGGGAGCGCATGCGGGAGACGAACAAGCCGCTGGCCACCGATCCCAAACTGGCCACGCCGAACAGGATGCCGACCACCTCGTCACCGCGGCCAAGATCCTCCTTCACGAAAAAGATCAGCAGATCGGTGATGCCGGTGGAGGCGAAAGCCAGCCCCCCGGTCAGGATCGTCAACCAGCGGAAGACGGGGTGCTCGATCAGGAAGCGCACCCCGGCCAGAAACTCCTGCCGACGACCGCCCTCCTCCGGATGCCGCTCCGCGGAGGCCCGCCGCAAGCGCACGAAGCTCAGCGTGGCCGCCGAGATGAGGAAGGTGACGGCGTCGACCCCGATGGCGGCGGCCACCCCGAACTTGTGGGAGACGAGCCCGGCCAGCAGCGGCCCCACCGCGTAGGCCGCGGCGTAGCTGACTTCCAGGCGGCCATTCGCCTCGGTAATCGCCGACCGATCCACGAGGTTGGCGACAGCGGTGATGTAGCTGATGCCGAACACCATCGCCAGCGCGGACCCAAGCGCGGTCACCAGATAGATCAGCCACAGGTGCGGCCCGAAAAAGGTCCAGACGACGGGGATGGAGCCATAGACGAGAAAGCGACCCAGATCGCAGCGGATCATCAGCTTGCGCCGGTCGACCCGGTCCACGATCGGACCGCCGATGATCCCGGCCACCAGACCGCCAACTCCATACATGGCGGTGACGACGCCCATCATCGTCAACGAGCCGGTCGCCTGCAGCACCAGCAACGGCACGGCGATCAGGCTGAAGGCGTCGCCCAGCACCGAAAAGGTCTGACCGAGCCAGAAGACATTGAAATTGCGATCGCGAGTGAGCGCGTGCGCTGGCGGCAACCATCCATCCCCGGGCGCGCCGACGAATCGGCCGTCATGCTACCGCGCGGCGGGCGGAGCCGGCGCCCCGCTGGAATCACCAGAGATCGATCGTCTCGGTGGCCGCGAACACCGGTCCGATGTCGCGACCGATCGCCGCGTAGGCCTCCGGCGGAACCCCGATATCGGCCACCGTCAGCCTCCCGACGAACGCTCGCGCGCCGGGAGCCAGCAATCCGGTTTTCGGCAGGGCCAGCGTGAGGGTGCGCGTCGCGCGCAGACACGGGTCGAAGGGGACGCCACTGGCCGCGTCCAATCCCGACGGCACATCGACCGCCAGCTTCGGAGCGGAGTGGACATTGGCGGCGCGGATCAGCGCCGCGGACGCGCCGGTCGGCGGGCCGGTCAGCCCGAATCCCAGCAGCGCATCGATCAGGAGATCCGCCTCGGGCAGCACCGGCGCGGCATCGGACGGGGGCAGCACGGGCACGCCGAGGCGCTGCAAGCTCACGAATTGATGAGCGGCGGCCGCGTTCAACCGCTCCGGCGAGCAGCTGAGCGCCACCATCGTTTGCGCTCCCCAGGCGTGAAGCAGACGGGCGGCCGCCATGCCGTCGCCGCCGTTGCCGCCCCGGCCGCACAGCGCCACGACGCGCCGGCCGCGAGCGTCTCCTCCTGGCAGCATGCCGCGGCTGGCGATGGCGACCGCACGCGCGGCCAACTCCATCAGTTGCAATGTCTCCACCCCGAACCGCTCGGTCATCACCCGATCGACGCGAGCCATCTCGGCCGGGTCGAGCGCCGGGACACCGCGGATTTCGTGCATCGTCGCTCTCCTGCGCCTGGCCGGCGCCGACCGGCGCGACTCCTTGCGCGATCGGCCGCATTCGCGCACAATAGCGGCGGCCGAAGTGTACGTATAGGGATCGGGGACACACCGTCACCGCATCCGCGTCCCGGCCGAAACGAAGCTCGATCGTCGCGCGTTTGGGCTGATGATCCCCCGCCGACGAGGCGTCGACCGAGAGGTTGTACGCCCGGAATCGGTTGACAGGGTGCACGCTCGATGATAGCGTGAACCGGGGGTCGCCCAAGGCGGTTCCATCCCGGTCTGTCCGGATGGATTTGCATCCGCCGGATGCCGAAGGTCGGGCTGGGACGTGGACGAGGGAGGGGAGTTCTCCATGGTCGATATCAAGAAGACGGCTGGGTTGCTCGGCGGAGCCATGGTCGGGGTGCTGGCTGCGGCCGGCGCTGCGGCGCAAGAGATGCCGACGACCGACGCCATCAGCGCCGACGTCAATGCGCGTGTCGGAGCCGCCGGCATCAGCATCGGCGACGCCGGCGGCACGATCAATGTCGGCGGCAGCGGCGGCGGGTCGGTGTCCACCGGCGGCGGTACGGCTACCGGCGGCAACATGACCGGCGGCGACTCGATGAACATTGGCGGCAACGAAGGTCTTGCCATCGCCGATGCGTCCGGTGGCAACCACAACGTTTCGTTCGTCAGCTAACCGGGTATACTTGGGGTCATCCCCGCAATCCTGATGTTGCGGTCGGGGTCAGGCGCGACGGAAAGGTCGAAAGTCTCGACGCGGGAAGCGGGAATTCGGGTTCGGACGGGGAGCATCCGACGGGAGAAGCGCACAGAGGCCCGGCAGGGCGATGACGAACCGGTGAGCGAGCCGGTCTCCGAGCGCAACTCTGCACCACCACCGAACACGATGCGTTTCCAGCGCATGCCGGATTCGAACTACCGATTGCGCCACAGCACCGGTCGAGCCCGTAGGGGGCTTGGTCACGAGGAACGGTCCGTGTGGACGGACCAAGGGAGGGAGTTCGGGAAATGAGCGACTTCATCTTCGCGCAGGAAACGGCGAGCGCGGGCAACGGCGGCGGCGCGACGGCGTCTGCGAACGGCGGCGCGGTCGCCCTCGGCGACGTCAACAGCGGCGGCAACGTCGGCAGCGCCATCGGCGTCGGCGACACCCTCGGGTCGGTTTCGGTCGATGGCGGCGCCATCGCCAACAGCACCAACCTGGGTGTTTCCGCCAACGGCGGCACCGCGATCGCGGACGCCTCCGGCGGCAGCTACAACGTCGCGTTCGTCAGCTAGACGCTCCTCCGGTTCGACCGGGGTCGCTTCTGCGACGATTGCGCGATGAGCGGGTGGACGAACCACTCGCTCATCGCGCATTTTTATGCCCATGCCCGCTTCGCCCCATGACCGCCAGCGCGCTTTGACGCGGCTTCAGCAAGAGATCGCCGCCTGCGACGCTTGCGTCGCCGCCGGGTTCATCCCGGTCGCCAAGCCAATTTTTCGCGGCCACGCCGGTCACCGCTTGATGGTGGTGGGGCAGGCCCCCGGAACTGTCGCGGATGCCGCGGTCGTACCCTACTCCGGGGCCAGCGGGCGCACCCTGGGCGGCTGGCTGGAGCGCGCCGGCTTCCCGCCCGGCGCACTCTACGAGCAGTTCTATCTGACCAGTCTCACCAAGTGCTTCCCCGGCAAAGCGACGACCGGCAAAGGCGACCGCGCTCCGTCGGCGCGCGAGATCGCGCTCTGTCGCGCTCACCTCGATCGTGAGATCGCCCTGGTGCAACCCGAGATCGTGCTGAGTCTGGGGCGGCTGGCGGCCAATGCGCTCTGCCCGGTCACACGACCGCTGCCGCTGGCCGAGATCGTCGGTTCCGTTCGGGAAGTCGAGCGAGCGGGGCATGTCTTTCGGTTGATTCCCCTGCCGCACCCCTCCGGCGTCTCCCGCTGGCTCAACGACCCAGCCAACCGGGCGCGGGTCGATCTCGCCCTCGCAGCATTGCGGCAGGCCGTCGGCGAGTAGGTCGCGCCGGCTTCAGCGACGGGGGAGGGCGTCGGCGTCCGCCTGGGTGAGCACCACCGCGTTCTCCGGCACGATCGATCCGGCGCGGATCACGCACTCGCCGGCGATGGTCGCCCCGGCGCGTACGATCGTATCGTCCTCCACCACCGCCCGGAACACCACCGCCCCGTCCTCGATCGTCACATGGTCCCCGATTCGCACCGGGCCGTGAATGACCACCTCGTCGCCCGCCGTCAGGTGGTCGCCCACGTCGATGCGCGTGCCAAGCAGGGCATGGAAGGTGACCCGGCTGCGGATACGGGCCCGGCGGCCGATCGCGATGGGCGTCCCCTCGTCAGCGCGCAGACTGCTGCGCTGCCCGATCGCGCCGTCGGCTCCGATACGCACGTCGCCGACGATCGTCGCCAGCTCCCCGACGCGCACCCCGGCGCCTAGCGTCGGGCGGGTCGCGGTCGGGTTGAAGGGCGTCGTCGGGTTGGCGACAACGCCCTCGACCGCCGATCGCCCCCCGGCGGCGAATTGCGCGCTGTAGCCGGCGGCGAAAGCGAGATTGACCTCTTGCACCTCGTGCTTGAACTCCTCGTCGGCCGCCACCAGTTCCGGCAGCGCGTCGGCCTCCGCCTGGCTGACGATGCGGGCGCCGACCGGGGTGATCCGGTTCGGCGGGATCACGACGTTTTCCACCACGGTGTTGTGCATCACCATCGCGCCGGCCCCAATCGACGCGTTGCGCACCCGGCTGCGGAACCCGAAGAACGTGTGATCGCCCACCTCGCTATCGCTGACCGATGCCTGGTGCGCGATCGACACCCCCTCGCCGAAGCGCAGGTTGCGCTGCAGGGCTAGCAGATAGGCGTTGTCCTGGCAGTTGGCGCTGCCGCCCAGGCTCACTCGCCGCCCCTCCGCGGCGTAGAGAATGGTCGTGCCGGCGATGAAGTCATTCGGGCCGATGTCCGCGTCGCCGTACAGCTCCACCAGCGGGTGAACGAAGGCGCCGTTCGCCAAGCCGCCCAAGGTCAGACCGCGCAGCGCGATCGTCCCACCAGCGGCCGGCGTGCCGGGCGCCGCGATCCCGACCGCGCGCCCGTGCTGGAGAACCACCGCGCCGCCGATCGCTGCCGCGAGCGCCCGCCGCGTCAGCATCAGCCGCCACCATCGGTCATCGCACGCGCAGTCGCCCATTATCGACCTCCCGGGTTTCTCGCCAGATCGCATATCGAGCGCATGATAGCAATGCGGCTAGAAAACTTCGGCGCGAACCGCCCCGAGACGGCTCCCGCGGACGATGCGAGACCGGAGCGCCGACGCCCCGACATGGTGTCGGCAAGCAACGTGCGAATCAAAGCAGAGGTCGTTCCGTTTCAATCTTGATAACACGATCGAAAACAATGAGACTACCCGAGGCGGCCGATGCGGGAGGATGTATGGGGCAGATCGAGCGCCCGGAAGCGGCGTGGTACGGCGAGGGCGATCATCGGCAGCGGCGACTGACGGCGCTGCGCGAGAACGGTCTCGATGCCCTGCTGGCGCTGACTCCGGAGAATGCCGAGTATCTCTCCGGGCGCGCCAGCACGATCGCCACCTTGTGGCGCACACCCGCGCTGGTCGCGGTCGCGGTCAATACCGCGGACGATGTGGTCGCCTCCACCGGCGACAATGAGTTTGCCGCGCTCGATCCGGAGTTGGCTGGCCGTTTCGCCCATCCCCTGTGGATCGAACATCTCGATTTGCGAACCGTGCCGCCTGGTCCGCTCGCACAGCGCGTCGCGGCGGCGCGAGCCGACGGCGACTTGGGGCGTCCGTCTCAGTTCGATCCCTCCGCCATGCTCGACGCCGCGGCAGCCGCCGTGCGGGTGGCGGTTCCCGCCGGGGGGCGCGTAGGAACCGAACTGGCCATGCTGCCGGTCTGGGTCGAGGATGGGTTGCGCCTGCGCTTGCCCGGCATCGATTTCGTCGAGGCCGATCCTATTTTCGCCGCGCTGCGCGCCATCAAGGATCCAGTCGAGATCGCCCGGCTGCGGCTGGCCGCCGAACTAACCGAAATCGGCATCGCCGCCGTGCGCGATGCGCTTCGTCCCGGCATGAGCGTGGTCGGCGTCTCCGCCGCCTACCAGACGGCGATCTGGCGACATGCCGCCGACGATGAGCGATTCGCCGCGCTGCGCGACGTAGAGGGTCTGCCCACCATTGGCGACGGGAGCGGTCCGACGCAGGTCGAACCCGGACAAACAGTCAAACTCGATATGCAGGTCGACATCGGCGGCTACCACAGCGATCTCGGCCGCACCTACGCGCTGGAGCCGACCGCCGACCAGCAGGCGGCGCACGCGGCGCTGCTGGCCGCACTCGATGCGGTCACGGCGGCGGCCCGCCCGGGCGTCACCTTTCACACCCTCTGGGAGATTGGCATCGGGTCGATGCGCGAGGCCGGGTTCGCCAACTACAGCCGCGGTCATCTCGGCCACAGCGTCGGGCTCGCCCAAAACTACGAGGAGCCGCCCTTCGTCGCCGCCGACGAGACGCGCCCACTGGCTCCCGGGATGGTGCTCAGTCTGGAAGTTCCCTGGTATCTGCTGGGTGTCGGAGCGTTCCAACTGGAGCGCATGGTGCTGATCACTGCGTCGGGTCACGAGCGGCTCGACACCCTGCCAGACGATCTGGCGGTCGTCCGGTCCTGACACGACACGTGATTTCGAATGGGGCGCGGAGACGGTCGCGCCCAACGATGCGGCGCCCGTCGTGAGCGCCACGAAGCGAGGGGTACGATGGACGATTCGCGCACGCTCAATTCGCTCGTTCGGCGGCTGCATGCCGGAGCGCTCAGCCGGCGCGCCTTCTTGACTCGCGCCGCCCAAATCGGGCTGGCGGCGCCGATCGCCTCCGCGCTGGCGGCGGTCGCGGCGCGGCCCGGGTCGGCGGCGCCGTCGATCGCACTGCAGAATGGCGGCACGACGCTGGTCGTGGCGATTCCGCAGGCCACCGTGCAACTCGATCCGGCGGTGGCCGGCTCCAACGGCTACGGCGACGTGCTGCCGCTGTGGGACAACATCACCGAAGGGCTGACGCGCTTCAAGCCGGGGTCGATCGAGCTGGAGCCGGCGCTGGCCGCATCATGGGACACGTCCGAAGACGGTCTCCAGGTTGTCTTCCAGATTCGCCCGAACGTGAGCTTTCACGATGGCTCCCCGCTGGACGCCAAGGCGGTCGCGGTCAACTTCCAGCGCCAGATCGACGAAAACAACCCTTTCCACTTCCCGGGTATGACCTACGCCGACATCGTGTTCGCCGATGTCGAGAAGGTCGCCGCCACCGGCGATCTGGAGTTGACCGTCACCCTCTCCCGACCGACCATTCTGCTGCCGGGCAATCTCGCCATCTTCGCCGCCGGCATCGTCAGTCCCACCGCACTGCAAAACGAAGGAGAGAACTTCGGGCAGCAGCCGATCGGCACGGGTCCGTTCAAATTCCAAAGCTGGACCAAGGATGTCGAACTGGTGATGGTCGCCAATGACGGCTACTGGGGCGGCCGGCCGGCGCTGGATCGGGTCGTTTGGCGAACGATCGCCGACGATACGGTGCGCCTCTCCGAACTGAAAACGGGCGGCATCGATGTCGCCAACCAGATCGATCTCAAGGATGCCGACAGCGTCGAGCAGGACGCGGCGCTGCAGCTGCTGACCGGGCCATTCCTGAACATGCAGTTCCTGGCCTTCAATGAGGCGATCGCCCCCTTCGACAACCTCGCGCTGCGGCAAGCGGTGCAGCATGCCGTCAACAAGCAAAATATCGCCGATGCCGCATTCTTCGGTCGCTATACCCTCGGAGCCGGGCCGATCGCGCCGACGTTGCTCGGCTACGACGCCGGGCTGGCCGAGGTCTACCCCTACGATCCGGAGAAGGCCAAGGCGCTGGTGGCGGAGTCCGGTCTCGCCAACCCCAGTTTTGAGCTGACCAACCGCACGAACTCGTTCTGGCCGCTGCTGGGGCAGTTGATCCAGGCCGATCTGGCCGCGGTGGGCATTACCGCCACCATCAACGGGCTCGAAGACGCCGAATTCTTCGATCTGCTCAACGCCGGGCAGGCCCAGGCGTTCCTCAACGACTGGACCTGGGATAATGGCGACCCGGACAACGTGATGTTCTCGCTGTTCACCGCGCCGCGCGCGCAAACTCGGATGGGCTACAAACACGACCGGGTCAACGAACTGAACGTGGCGGCGCAGCAGGAGCGCGACCCGGACCAGCGCGTCAAGATGTACGCCGAAGCCCAGAAGCTGATTCTGGATGATGCGATCATGGTCATCCTCGGGTACCCGCAGCGGGCCATCGGGGCGGCGGCCACGGTGCAAAATCTCCAGGTGTCGCCGGTCGCGGATCTCACGTTCCGGGAGGTTTCTCTGACCTGACATCGAGCGGCGAAGGGGGTGGACGCAATCGGCGCCGCCTCCTTCACCGCCAGACCGGCGCGAACGCCGGGAGAATGCGCGCGTGGGACGCTACCTGCTCCGGCGTTTGGCCATCGCCATCCCGATTCTGTTCGGAGTATCGGCGATCGCCTTTTTCATGCTCCATACGGCTGGCGGCGATCCCGCCGTGCTGAAACTCGGCGCTCGGGCCACACCCGAGGCGCTGGCCAAACTGCGCCATGAGATGGGGCTGGATCGTCCGCTGCTGGTGCAGTACGCGGATTTTCTGGCGGGCGCGGTGCGCGGTAATCTCGGTCTGTCGTACCGTTCCAATACACCGGTCACCCAGGAGGTGTTGAGCCGCTTTCCGGCCACCATCGAGCTGGCGGTGACGGCGATGGCGCTGGCGTTGCTGGTCGGGGGGCCGCTCGGCATTCTTGCCGCCATGCGCCGCCGCTCGGTCGTCGACTACCTGAGCAGCGTCGGGGTGCTGATCGGCATTTCGGTGCCGACCTTCTGGCTGGGCATGATCTTCATCATCGTGTTCGGATTGTGGCTGGGCTGGCTGCCCATCTCCGGCCGCATCAATCCCCGCCTGGGAGCCGATCCCTCCACCCCCTTTCTGACCGTCGCCGCGGTGTGGCAGGGCAACTGGGTCGTGGCGGCCGACGCGGCGCGTCATCTCATTTTGCCGGCGCTCACCCTGGCGGCCTGGCCGGCCGCCATCGTGGCGCGCATGACCCGTGCTTCCCTGATCGAAGCGATGGGGCAGGATTACATCCGCACGGCGCGCGGCAAGGGGCTGAGCCAAGGCGCGGTGCTGATGCGTCACGCCTTCCGCAATGCGCTGCTGCCGGTGCTGACCGCGATTGGGCTGGAGTTCGGCACGCTGCTGGGCGGGGCCGTCGTCACCGAGACGATCTTCTCCTGGCCCGGGTTGGGGCAATTGACGGTCGCCGCCATCTCCGCCCGCGACTACCAGATCGTGCAAGGCGTGGTGCTGCTGCTGGCGGTTGTCTTTCTCACGCTCAATCTGCTGGTCGATCTGCTCTACGCCGCGCTGGACCCGCGGATCCGTTACGCATGAGCGCGCCCGTGCGGGATCGTGCCGCCGATGCGGTCTCGCTCGCCGCCCCGGATCGGCCGCGCCGCCGCTGGCGGGCGGCGCGCCGGTTCGCCCGCGATCCGGGAGCCGTCGCCGGGGCGCTGTTGCTGCTGTTTCTGGCGATGGTGGCCGTCGCGGGGCCGGCGCTGGTGCGCGACCCGATCGCCCAGAACATCCCGGATCGGCTCCAACCGCCCAGCGCCACGTACTGGTTCGGCACCGATGAGTTGGGGCGCGACATCTTCGCCCGAGTGGTCGGCGGCGCGCCCATCTCGCTCGCTTCGGGGCTGGCCTCGGTGATTATCGGGTTGGCGCTGGGCACGCTGATGGGGGCCGTCGCCGGCTATCGGGAAGGGCGGCTCGGGCTGGCGCTGATGGGCGCCGTCGATCTGCTGCTGGCGCTGCCGGCCATTCTGCTGGCGATCACCATCGCGGCGCGGGTGGGCGCGGGATTGCCAGCGGCGATGGTGGCGGCGGGGCTGGTCGGGCTGCCGGCTTACGCCCGTCTGGCCCGCGCCTCGACGCTGTCGGTGAAGCGACGCGAGATGATCGATGCGGCGCGGGCGCTGGGAGCCAGCGACGCCGCGATTTTGCGGCGGCACATCCTCCCCAACATTCTCACTCCGCTGATCGTGCAGGCCACCATCGGAGTCGGCAGCGCCATTCTGCTGGTGGCGGCGCTCGGGTTCCTGGGGCTTGGCGCTCAGCCGCCGACGCCGGAATGGGGGCGCATGTTGAGCGACGCCCAGCGCTACATCACCAACGCGCCATGGATCGGCATTTTCCCCGGACTGGCCATCACCCTCACCGTGCTCGGTTTCAACCTCGCCGGCGACGGGTTGCGCGAGGCGCTGGACCCGACCGCCACGAGCTGAGGGCGGGGGTTTCGGGACCACCACCCGCCCAGGCGCCGCGTATGGCCGCGATGCCGGGCATTCCGGCCAGACTCTCCGCTACGCGGTTCCCGCGTAGGCGCCCTCGAGCGCGGCGATGTCGATCTTGCTCATCCCCATCATCGCCCGCACGACTCTGGCGGCCCGCTCGCCGTCCTCATCCCCCATCATCTCGACCAGGGCATCCGGCACGACCTGCCACGACACGCCGAACTTGTCCTTCAGCCAGCCGCAGGGGCCAGGCTCCCCACCCATGGTAAGGGCGTCCCAGTAGCGATCGACTTCGCCCTGCGACTGGCAGTGGATGACGAAGGAGATCGCTTCGGTGAACCGGAACTCCGGCCCGCCGTTGAGCGCGGTGAAGTGCTGCCCGGCGATGCGGAATCCGACCGTCAGTACGGCGCCCGGCTCCCCCCGCCCGCCCGGCGGGACGCGGTTGACGCTCAGCATCTCCGCACCATCGAACACCGATACGTAGAAATTGGCCGCCTCCTCGGCCGCGTCATCGAACCAGAGAAACGGGGTGATCTTCTGCATCATGAGGTGTTCCCGATCGCGTCTATCGCTGCGCGGTTGCCGCGCGGCAACCTCGACATCTGGTCGCTTGGGCGCATCCAAAATCGACAGGCGACGTCGGAATCGCCGTGTTGCCGGACGGTCGGGTTGGCGGGCGACGGTATTGGGAATACACGCCCGTGCCCGTGGCGCTCCGCGACGATTTCGCCGCATATTCGTTCTATCTCTATCCAAGCACAATCAATCCTGGGTAGTTACATAATGTTGATAGTTTTCAGGAATATTCTGCTGCAACAAGGTTCTCTCGCAACCAAGATTCTCTGCTATCGCTTGGTGCGAAACAGAGCGGGCGGCCAGGGCTCATGGCGCCGACGCCGTGGCCGACGTGCGTGGGGCGATACGAGGGCGGCTCGGCTTCGCCGCTCGGCAGCGCCGCATCCCGGACTGACGACCGCCCAGCCACTACGGAGCGACGACGCTGGCAAGCGCCCCGGCGCGCTACTCCGTCGCGTCGAGCACGGCTTCGATGTCCGCCAGGGTGGTGCGCGGATGGAGGATGGCCAACCGCGCCGCTGGCTCGCCAGCAACGCTGGTGGGCACGACGAACGCGACGCCGGAGGCGGCCAGGCGCGCCGACCAAGCGTCATAGTCGGCGGCGTTCCAGCCATGACGACGAAAGGCCAACACGGTCAACTCTGGTTCGAGCA
>JADLCW010000031.1 GCA_020847015.1 Thermomicrobiales bacterium
AAGAGGCGACGATCACGGAGAGCTCGGTTGCGTCGTCGCGGCAGCCGACGCGCGTGACCGCGCTTGGTTCTCTAACAGGGGTAGTTCAGACGCTCTCGCAGTATCCAGGGTATCGCTTCATCGTCAGCGACGAAACATCTGGTCGCTCGGTGCCATGTCGGTTCAGGGCGGATCAAACCGAAGATATGCGCGCTATCTGGGGAAAGCGGGCGATGGTCGAGGGGGTGATAACTCGGGACCGAGAATCGGGACATCCGGTTTCGGTCACCGAAGTGGACCGGGTCACCTTGGCGCGGGATGTGCCCAAGGGCGCGTTCTTGCGCGCGCGTGGCGTTGTACGCGCGCCGGACGGCGGGGAGTCTCCAAGCGCCACGATTCGCCGGATGCGCGATGCCAGCTAGTTGCCCGCGCGTCTACTGGGATGCCTGCATCTTCTCGAGCTACATCGAACGCGAGCCCGAGTGCATCGCCACGTTGGACACCATCGTGCAAGACGCCCTGCAAACCAGGTTGCGCATCATCACGTCAACGATATCCATCACCGAGGTCGCATACGCGGAAATAGAACGGGCTACGGGCCGGCTTGAGCCCACCGTATTCGACGCCATCGATGATATGTGGGCGGATCGCTCAGTTGTCACGCTCATCGAGTTTACGCCAGCGATCGCCCTGTTTGCCCGGGAAATCATTCGGCGGGGCGTGAACGAGCAACGGACGCTCAGGTCGGCAGACGCGATCCACCTCGCTACCGCGAAGATGTACGGCTCGTCGGACTTTCACACGAATGACGGGCGCCTGCTTCGCTGGGATGGCGAGTGGTTCCCGGTGCGGCCACCGTTCACCGACAGGCCAACGCTGCCATTCCAGGTTCAGCAGCCGGCATTCCGCTCGCCATTTCGCAGCGCGGGCAGCCCTGCTCCAACCATGCCCTCAGCCGAATTCGGACCTGCCGGCGGCCGGCCGGAATAATCTCCCGGACACCGATCGATTCGCCCATGCGCTGGCCACAGTTCGGGCACAGCCGCCAGCAGCGGCCGTCGCGGATTTCGACTCGGGCCGGAACGACGGTCGCTATCATTCCGCGCTTGCCTTCGGCGGCGCGTCCCCCGGCGTTCCGGCCGGTTAGCCAAGCTGCGCAGCCGCGCGGCGACCGGCGGCCGCAAATCTGGATCGCGCCTCGGGAGGCAATTCCCCCAGCGACCATGCGCCGGTTTTCAGCGCGAAGCAGCGTTGTCGGTCGTTCATCCGGCGCGGGTCGACGATGTCTCCCGCGACCAGTCCCTGATCGAGAAGCCAGTAGAAAAAGGTTTCGTCGTCGTCGCGCCCCAAGAGCAGGGCGGCTCGATCCGCGCCGCCGGTCAGACGCGCGCGGCGACGCGCGCCTCAACCGGAACGTAGGGGATGTCGTAGCCGAAGTAGCCGGGACCGACCAGATCGAGTCCGGCCGGCGTGCGCCAGCGCGGATCGCAGGGCATCGCCAGCACCGCCACCCGGAATCCGTAGCGCATCCCCTCGGTGGTGATCGGCTCGCCGGTTTCGGCATCCAGCATGGCGATCAGATCGGGGGTGGTCGCCAGCGTCTCGTCGCCGCTCTGGGCGAGGAGAAACTCGTTCTGGAAGGCGACGCGCAGATCGCGCCCGGCGAACTCGCCGGTTCCGGCGACGACCGCTTCGCCGCGGGCGAATCCGGTTTCGGTGCGGCGCGCGACATCGGCGATCTTGCCGCGCCAGATGACGAACCCGTCGGTGACGGCGCGCACCGCTTCGATGGGGTCCACATGGCGGGCGTGCGCCTCGCGCAGCGTCACACCGATATGTTGCAAGGTGGAAATGGTTCCCAGCACGCAGGTCTCCTTCACCTGCTTGCCGGTCATCGGGTACATGGCGATCATCGCCGAGCAGCCCATGTCCACCGTCAAGGTGCGCGCGAAGGTTTCGGTCCAGCGGTTGCTCACGGTGTTGATGATGGCCGAGTTGCCCTTCTCGTCGGCGATGGCCAGCGGAGTGGCGGTGATTCCGGCCAGCGTCGGGGTGGCCATCTGCAACTCGGGGAAGGCGCGCCCCATCATGTCGGCATCCACCACCGGCACGCCGAGTTCGGCGGCGACGGTGAAGGGGGTGGTGGAATTGAGTCCGCCCGCCTCGCACGACATGGTCGCCCGGATCGGCCGCCCCAGATACGCTTGCAGCGCCTCGAACGCGCGGACGATTTCGGACCCGCTGGGCACCTTTTCCAGCATCACGGTTGGGGCGCCCATCATCCCGGTGGGAACCACCAGATCGTCGTCGGCCAGTTCGGCCGCCGCGATCAGCATTGCCGGTCCGTGGCGACGCAGCGACGTCTGCGCCATCAGCTTGCCCACGTACGGGTCGCCGCCGCCGCCGGTTCCCAACACCGCCGCGCCGGACGCGATATCGTCCAGATCCGCGACGCTCACCTGCCGCATGATGCCTCCTTCGGTCGCCTTCAGGCCGATTTCGTCAGCGACAGATCGCCGACCGCCTTGACCCGGATGCGGGTGGCGTTGCCGGGCAGATAAGCCAGCGGCACATCTTCCACATCCACGATCTGGATCGTGCCCGGATCGGCTCCCGCTTCCACCGCCTTCGCCGTCGCTTCCGCCTTGGCGTCGGCCAGCGCCCCATCGCGCGTCATGCCTTCGAGCGCGTACACGCGATCGACTTCGCCCGAGATCTGGGCGATGGCCGCGCCGACCGCGTTGGCGGCTTCGA
>JADLCW010000032.1 GCA_020847015.1 Thermomicrobiales bacterium
AACCGTTCGGGCTGACGCCGCTGGAAGCGATGGCCTGCGGACGACCCGTCGTCGGCTCCGATGTTGGCGGCATCTCCTTCACTGTGCGCGACGGCGAAACCGGATTGCTCGTTCCTCCGCGTGATCCTGAAGCGCTGGCCGACCGGTTGGCGCTGCTGCTGCGCGATGACGCCCGGCGCGAGCGCATGGGTCGCGCCGCCCGGGCGCGGGTGCTCGCCCACTTCACCTGGGACGTCGTCGCCGAGCGCACTGCCGCGCTTTACGAGTCGCTGTGGACGAATCGGACCGTCCCTGGCGCGACAGCTGAAATCCGTCAGATGCCGCCAATTCTGCCAGCGGTCGAAGGGAGCATCGCATGAGCGAACCGCAATCGTTGCGCGGCAAGGTCGCGCTGGTCACCGGAGCAGGCAGCGGGCTGGGCGAGGCGGTGGCCCGCGCCTTCGGCAACGCCCACTGCGCCGTCGCTTGTATCGATCTGGATGAAGATCGCGCCGCCCGCGTTGCTGCCGATCTCGGCAAGGGCGACATCGAGGCGCTCGCCATCGGTTGCGATGTGAGCGACCCCGCCTCGGTGAACGCGGCCGTTGGGCAGGCGCGGGCGCGCTGGGGGCGCATCGACATCGCCGTCAACTGCGCCGGCTACGACATCGTGAAGTCCGTGTCGGAGCTCTCGGTCGTGGAATGGGACCGCATTCTGGGCGTGAATCTGCGCGGTCCCTTCCTGGTCGCCAAAGCCGTAATGCCGACCATGCGCGAGCAGCAGTCGGGGTTGATTGTGAACATTGCCTCCACTGCCGGGGTGCGCGCCTGGGGCAACGCCAGCGCCTACCACGCCTCGAAATGGGGTGTCATCGGGTTCAGCCGCGGGTTGGGTGTCGAGGGGCGGGCCGATAATATCCGCGTAACCACGGTCATCCCCGGCGGCATGCGCACCGGCTGGTTCGATCGCTTCCCGGATCAGGGCATTCCCCTGCCGGACCCGACCAATCTGCAAGACCCGGCCACGGTCGCCAACGCGATCGTATTTGCCGCCACGGTGCCCCCGGAATCGTCACTCCAGGAATTGATTTTGACCCCGCTCACGGAAACGAGTTGGCCATGAGCGTCATCGCGCGCGCTCCGGTGCGGCTCAGCTTCGGCGGAGGCGGCACCGATCTACCGGCCTACGCCGATCTTCACGGCGGCTTCGTCGTCAGCGGCGCGGTGGCTCGCTATGCGGTCGCCATCGCCAACCCGAGTTCGGACGGCAGCATTAGCGTCAATTCGGCTGACTATCGCACCTGGCGGCGCTGGCCGGCGGGAACGATCCCGGACATCGACGACGCGCTGCCGTTGCCCAGCACAATTCTCGGCTGGTTCGCCGAGCGCAGTCTGTTGCCGGCAGGGGTCGATCTGTTCACTGCCTGTGAAATTCCGCCGGGGAGCGGACTCGGGTCGTCGAGCGCGATGGCGGTCGCCATCATCCACGCGCTCGCCGGCTGGGCCGAGTTGGAGTTTTCACCCGCAGAGGCTGCCGAACTCGCCTGCGAAATCGAAATTGAGCGACTCGGTCGACCGATTGGACGTCAGGATCAGTACGCGAGCGCCTTCGGTGGTCTGAATGCGATCGCTTTCGGCCGCAGCGGCGCGATGGTCGAACCATTGGCCGGCGGCCCCGATCTCGATCGGGCCCTCGCCAAACGATTGCTGCTGCTCTCGACCGGTCAGACGCGCGACTCAGCCTCCATTTTGACCGAGCAGCGTTTCCGCACCGCATCGGGCGATCTCACGTCGCGACTGCATCAGCTCAAGACGCTGGCGCGCGAGATGCGCGGCGCGCTGGAAGCTGGCGACTTCGACGGGTTTGGAGAAATGCTCGGCGTCGGCTGGCGGATCAAGCGCGATCTGACCGCCGCGATCTCCACCTCCGCCATCGATCGTCTCTATGAGCGAGCGCGAGCGGCCGGCGCGTTGGGCGGCAAGATCTGCGGCGCCGGCGGCGGCGGGTTTCTCCTCCTCTACGCGCCGCCCGAGCGGCATGACGAAGTCATCACGACGCTCATGGCGCACGGGGTGCGGCCTCTGGCGTTTGCGTTTGACCTGGACGGAGCGCGGGTCGCTCGCGTCCCGTTTGGCGCGGCGGTCGCGCCCGCCATTGGCGCCTGAAAGGAGCGACCGCATGGGACAGCACCGATTCGCTGACCGGCACACCGTGCTGAACGACGATATCGCCGGTTATTGGAGCGAGCTGGCAGATCTGGCCGCCGCGATCGATCCGGCTCCGATGGCCGCCGCGGCGGCAATGCTGCTGGATTGTCGCCGTCGCGACCGGGTGGTGTTCATCGCCGGAAATGGCGGCAGCGCCGCCAGCGCTTCTCATTTCGCCTGCGACCTCGCCAAATCGACGCGTGCCGGAGGACCGCCAACCTTCCGGGTGGCTGCCCTCACCGACAATGTGCCGCTCATCAGCGCGTGGGCCAACGACACCGACTACGACCGCGTTTTCGCCGAGCAACTCATCGCGCTGGGGCGTCCCGGCGATCTGTTCGTGGCCATCAGCGCAAGCGGCAACTCACCCAACATCCTGGCGGCGGCCGAGACGGCCCGCTCCCGACGCATGCGTGTGCTTGGTTTCACCGGGCGCACTGGCGGCCGGCTCGTTGCTCTCTGCGATCTCGCGGTGCGTATTCCGGCCGACCGCATCGAGGTGGTCGAGGATGCCCACATCATCGCTGCTCACAGTCTGTGCGTGGCGCTGCGCGAGGCGCTGGCCAGCCGTGACGACGCCGTCATCGACGCACCACCGCTACTGGCGCCGCGATCCGTCAGCATCACCGCTTGACGCGGGTCCTCCCACCTCAATGGCCGGCC
>JADLCW010000033.1 GCA_020847015.1 Thermomicrobiales bacterium
AAGCCCGCAACCGAGCGCGGCGGCCAATGCTGGGTCGTCGTTGATGATGAGCGCGGCACGGTCAGCGATGCGCGCGCGGATCGCCTCGGCCAGCGCGCGCGTCTCTCGCGGCGATCGACTGCTGC
This sequence comes from Thermomicrobiales bacterium, assembly GCA_020847015.1. Taxonomy (GTDB): domain Bacteria; phylum Chloroflexota; class Chloroflexia; order Thermomicrobiales; family UBA6265; genus CADCWF01. The sequence continues at coordinate 126 of JADLCW010000033.1, forward strand.
GGTCCCGAAGTTGCACGGCGTCCACCCCGCCGGCGACCGCGCGCGCCGCCAGTTCCGCCAGCGGCAACCGCGCGGGACGGGAGCCGAGCACGAGCATCAGGCGAGGAGTGGGGCGCATGCGGTTCGTCTTAGTTGACGCCGACGACGCCGGTCAGGGGGCTGCTGGCCGAGGCGTAGGGCAACCGAGGGATGCGTCCCGCCAGAAACGCCAGCCGCCCGGCTCGCACACCACCGGCGATCGCCTCCGCCATCAGCGCTGGGTTCTGCGCCAGCGCCACGGCCGTGTTGACGAGGCAGGCATCCGCGCCCAACTCCATCGCCAGCGCCGCGTCGGAGGGAGCGCCGATGCCGGCGTCGACCACCACCGGCACGGTGGCCTGCTCGATGATGATTTCGATCGCGGTCCGGTTGACCAGCCCTTGCCCGGAGCCGATGGGTGAGCCGAGCGGCATCACCGTGGCGGAGCCAAGCTCCTGCAGCCGACGCGCCAACGGCGGGTCCGCCCCGATGTAGGGCAATACCGCAAACCCCTCGGCGATCAGGATGCGCGCCGCCTCGAAAGTTCCTATCGGATCGGGCAGGAGGTAGCGCGGATCGGGGATGACTTCCAGCTTGACCCACTCGCCCAGTCCCATCGCCCGCGCCATGCGCGCGATGCGCACCGCCTCTTCGGCCGTTTGGCAGCCGGCCGTGTTGGGCAAGATGGCGAAGCGATCGCGATCGATCGTGTCCAGAATCGAGCGGCTGGCCGGGTCGTCGAAGTCGATGCGGCGCAGCGCGACGGTGACGATTCCCGTGCCTGACGCATCCAGCGCAGTCCGCATTTCGGCATTGGAGCGGTATTTGCCGGTGCCCAGCATGAGCCGGCTGGAGAAGGCGCGGCCGGCGATGACCAGCGGCGTGTCGTCGAGAGCGGTCATAAAAGAACCTCCCGGGCTACGCGGTTCCGCCGGGAGGGAAACCGCGCGGCTGAGGAGGCTCGACATTCCTGCGCGGGCATTGTCCCGATCAGGTTCGACGGTCGGTGGCGAGTCGGCCACCCTCTCAGCCCGGCTCCCCGAGCTCCCGTTGCGGCGCTATCCGATTGTTGCTCCGAGGCTACGCCGGGGGCGACAACGTGTCAAGTGGCGCACGAGCCATCCCCGCCAACACAACCATCCCCGCCGGCCCGCCGAGCTCGACGTCCAGTTCGGACGAGCAAAGCAGATAGGCCGCATCCGGCGCGCAGCCCCGCTCGTTGACGAGATAGTCCCACATGAGATTCGCCGCCTGCGCGCGCGCTTCGGCGTAGCGCCCCTGCGGTTGCAACCCGATCGTATAGATGCGGGTGAGCGTTTCGACGCGCGGCGTCACGAGACGAAGCCCCTTGCGCACGTGCAGACGCACGGTGGCCGCGCCGGGGCATTCGATGGAGACGCCGGTGATCTCATTGGCGCCCATTGCCGCGTGCAGATCGCCCAGCGAGAAGAGACCGCCGGGAATCTGCGCCGGGAACAGCACGGTGGTCCCGGGCGCGATCTGGGTCAGATCGTAATTGCCGCCCCACGCCTCGGGCGGGGCGAGCGTGGACGATTCGCCGTTCGGCGGCGCCAACCCGAGACAGCCGATCATGGGCCGGCTCGGGATGCGCAGCCGGTCGGTCAACTCGATTTCACCGTCCTGGATGGCGACCCGGCGCAGCATCGGCTTCGGAATCCGGTGCGACAGCGCCCCGAAGTTGGGGATAGCCGCGCACCAGCCCCACGACCCCGGTTCCACCGCCAGAATTTCGACCGCAACGGCATCGCCCGGTTCGACGCCCTCCACGTAGACCGGACCGGTCACCACGTTGATGGCGCGCACATCCAGCGCCCCGAGCCAGTCGTCGCCGGCGGCAAACAGGCGCTCTATCGGTGTCTCGGTGGTTTCGAAGCGGATCGTCTCCCCCGGTGCTACCCGCAGCACGGGCGGCGTGTCGGCGCGGAACGAACCGTGGCTCTGCTGTGCGACCAGAACGTGCATAGCGGCATCCTCCCGCGTGATTGTCGCACGGGAGGCGCCGGCGCCTTTTCGCTGCGCAGCGTTCAGGAGCGGATCTGAAGTACGGTCGCTTGCAAGATGCGCCCGTGCGCCGGAACCCCGGCACGTGCCGGAGCCGGCGCACGAGCAAAGACGTATTAGGCCGGGGGACAGGGGACCGCACAAATGCGGGGTTTGCCCTCGCAGCAACCCTGGACCACCGCGCACACCTGCCCCTTGGGGCAGTCCTTGTCGCGCTTGCACCCTTCGGAAGCGCAGCCGTCCGGATCTTCAGTGGATGGAGCCAGACAGGCAGTGTGGCCGGAAGCGGTCTTTACGCAGCCGCAGTCGCTGTCGGGTCCGCCGCAATCCGGCGGGCCATCGCTGCCGTCCTGGCATGTGCCGGACTTGGGGCACATCTTGAGGCAGGCTCCGTGGACGCAGGTTTGGCCCTTGCTGCACTTTGGGCGGCAAGCCTTGCCCTTTCTTCTCTGCTTCCGTTTGGCGGCGGCCGGCTCGATCCCGCGTAGCGCGATCCCCAACCCGGCCGCCGCCAATCCGAGCGCTGCCCGTCGGCTCGCTCCGCTGCCCAGAACGCGCGCAAGATGATCGAAGTGGTTGTCGTCCACCCTCTCCCCCCTGCGATGGATCACATCTTGCCGATGAATGAGATGTCAAAGTAATCATAGCGTGAAGTCGTGCGATGTCAACGAGAGCAAATGGCTGATTTTGATTGACGGGCATCATCGCCGGGGAAGCGTTCGCATGGGGGCGACGCCGCCGATCGGTAGTGGATGTGGAAAGAGAGAAGCACGGAGAAATGCGGGTCCGTGAAGGCAACGGCGCCAATTCTCGCGTCGACAACGTTGGAGTTTTCCCGTTGCGACTCACGGCTCGTGCTTTCATCGATCCTCCGCTACGCGCTGGCAATTCATGCGCTACCCTCCTCGCGCTGGCG
>JADLCW010000034.1 GCA_020847015.1 Thermomicrobiales bacterium
CCGACCCGGCGGGCGCGCCCGAGGCGACCCCGAGCGCCCAATAGACCGGGTTACAGCAACCAGCCGCCATCGACGTACATGATGCGGCCGGTCATCCACGCCGACGCATCGGTCAGCAGGAACACCACCGCGCCGACCAGATCCGACGGGGTTCCGAACCGCCCCATCGGCACGCGCGCTTCCCACTGTTCGCGCAGCGCCGGATTGCCCGCCAGAATCGGCTCGGTCATCGGCGTCAGCACCGGTCCGGGCCCGAGCGCGTTGACACGGACGCCGACCGCGGCCCATTCCAGCGCGAGCGCCTGCGTCAGCATCGCCACCCCGGCTTTGCTGACGCAGTAGTGAGCGATGCCGGGGCTGGGGTCGATCGCGTTGGTGGAGGCGAAATTCACGATGGAACCACGCTGGCGCGCCACCATCGCCCGCCCCAGCGCCCGGCAGGTGTTCCACGATCCCGTCAGATTGACGGCGATCATGCGATCCCAGGCCGCCTGCGAAATGTCCAGCACGGGTTGCCGCGGCTCCGTAATGCCGGCGCAGTTGACCAGCCCGTCCACCGGTCCGATCGCCTCGGCCGCCGCCGCCGCGGTTTCGACCGCCGCCGCCGCGGCGATGTCAACGACGCGCGTGCGCGGCCGCGCGCCGGACGCGGTCAGCACGGCGTCCGCAGCGGCGGCCAGCGCCGGTTCGTTGCGGTCCCACAGTTCGAGCGCCGCGCCGCGCGTCGCCAGTCCCTGCGCCACCCCCAGCCCGATGCCGCTCGCTCCCCCCACGATGACGATGCGCCGACCGACCAGATCGAACAGCGGATCGGCCGCGACCGGCCGCCCGTCGGCATCGGCGCCGGTCGTCATGCGGTCATCCCCCCGTCGATGCAGACCACCTGACCGGTGATGTAGCGCGCCGCCGGGGACGCCAGAAACACCACCACATCGGCGACTTCCGCCGGCTCGCCACGCCGCCCCATCGCCACCGGCGTCAATTTGCGCGCCTCCAGCTCCGGCGAGAGCGGAATTCTCATCGCCGTCTCCAGCGGACCGGGAGCCACCGCGTTGACGCGGATGCCGAGCGGCGCCCACTCCACGGCGAGGGCGCGGGTGAGATTAGCGACCGCCCCTTTCGATGCGTCATAGGCGGGAATCGGCGTCACCCGGGTCGCGCGGGACCTCGAGGTCGAGGCGAGATTGACGATCGCGCCGCCGCCGCGCTGCCGCATCTCCGTCGCGGCGCGCACGCTGCACAGAAACGGACCGACGACGTTGGTGCGCAGCACCGCCGCGAACGCCGCCCCCGAGGTGGCGAAGGCCCCCATCGGCCCCACGATGCCGGCATTGTTGACGAGAATGTCGGCCCCGCCGAAACGATCCCGCGCGCAGTCGAACATCGCCGCGACAACGGCTTCATCGGCGACATCGCCGGGCGCGGCGGCCACGCGCTCCGGCGGCAAGGTCGCCAACCGGTCGCGCAGCCCAGCTTCGTCGAAGTCGTTGATGACGACGTTGACCCCGGCGGCCAGCAGCGCGTCGGTGATGGCCGCGCCGATCCCCCGCGCCGCCCCCGTCACCACGGCGGTTTTCCCCATCAGGGTTTCCGCGTTCCCCTGCATCCCGTCACCCCGTTTCATCGCGGCGCGGCGCATGCCGCCGCCGCTCTCCCGTGCGCTGAGTCTTCTCAGGCCTTCAATCGTGGATCGAGCGCGTCGCGCAGTCCGTCGCCGACGAGGTTGGTGCCCAGCACGGCGACGAGGATGGCCAGCCCCGGCATCGCCGGCACCCACCAGGCGACCGTCATGTACGGCTGCCCGGAACTGAGCATGTTGCCCCAACTGGGAGCCGGAGGTTGAATGCCGAGCCCAAGGAAGCTGAGCGTGGATTCCAGCAAGATGAGCGCGCCCAACTGGGCGGTGGTCATGACGATGAGCGGCGCCACCGCCTCCGGCAGGATGTGGCGCGCCGCGACGCGGGCCCGGCTGGCTCCCAGCGAGGTGGCCGCCAGCACGAACTCGTGTTCGCGAATGGACAGCACCGCGCTGCGCAGCGGTCGGGCGATGACCACCCAGGTGCGCAGCGACAGCACCAGCAGCAGCGTCCAGACATTGGCTCCCAGCAGCGCGATGATGGCGATGGAGAGCAGCAGCGAGGGCATCGCCAGTTGCGCGTCGGCCAGCCGCATCAGCGCCGTGTCGATCCAGCCGCCGGCCACTCCGGCGAGCAACCCGATCAGCGCGCCGAGCCCCCCGCCGATGCCCAGCCCGACCGCCGCCACCACCAGCGACACCCGAGCGCCATACGCGATCCGCACCAGAATGTCGCGGCCCAGCGAATCGGTGCCGAGCCAGGCGCGCTGCCCCGCCGCGTTTTCCCAGAGCGGCGGTTTCAGCCGCCCGCGCAGATCCTGCTGATCGTACCCGTCGGGTCCGATAACGGGCGCCAGCGCGGCCAGCAGCACCATCAGCACCAGCAGCACGATGCCGAACATCGCCGCCGGGTTCCGCAGAAACGCGGTGCGCACCCGGGAGCCGGGCGACGCCGAGCGCGGCAGGGCATCGCCGACGAGCGCGGAGGCGGGCGCCAAGCGGCGCGACGTCGTCGTCGTTCCGGTCTCGCTCATCGGGTGCTAATCCTTGGATCGAGAAGCGCGTACAGCATGTCGATCGCGAGATTGATCAGCGCGTAGGAGACGGCGATGACGATGATCACCGCTTGCACCACCGGGTAGTCGCGCCGCCCGATGGCGTCGAGCACGAGGGTGCCGATCCCCGGCCAGGCGAACACCGCTTCCGTCACCACGGCTCCGGCCAGCAATTCGCCCAACTGCAACCCGAGCACCGTCGTCACCGGAATCAGCACGTTGCGCAACCCGTGGCGCAGCACGACATTGCGCTCGGTCAACCCCTTGGCGCGAGCCACTCGCATGTAATCGCGGCTGAGCACCTCCAGCATGCCGGAGCGCACCAGCCGGGCGGTGACGGCGAGGTAATAGGCGGACAGCGTCACCGCTGGCAGCACGATCGAATCCAGCCCGCCACGACCAGACGGCGGGAACCAGCGCAGTTTGACGGCGAAAATCAGAATCAGCATCAACCCCAGCCAGAAAGTGGCGATGGACTGCCCGATCGCCACGAACCCCATCGTCAGCGAATCGAGCAGACTCGCTCGCCGCACCGCCGCCACGATCCCGAGCGGCAACCCGACGATCAACACGATCGCCATGGCGGCGGCGCTGAGTTGCAGCGTGGCCGGGAAGTGACGCATCACCACCGTCGTGGCGGGTTCGTGCTGCCACAACGACGTGCCGAAGTCGCCGCGCAGCGCATCTTGCAGGAAGCGCACGTATTGCACCGGAAGCGGCGCATCGAGTCCTTTGGCGGCGCGAAACGCGGCGCGGTCCTGTTCGGTGGCTTCCGGAGCCAGCAACAACGCGGTCGGGTCGCCGCTCAGCCGGATGAGCGCGAACACGACGAGAGTGACCACCAGCAGCGTCGGGATCAGCACCAGCAGCCGGCGCAGCATGTATCCGGTCATGGCTCTCCTCGCGTCGCGCTCCCTCCGGGCAAGCCGAGCCGACTAGCTGGTCTTGGGCACGTAGTAGGTCAACAGTCCGGCGTTGCCGCCGAAGGCCCACGGCTGCCAGGCGTAGCGCTTGTTCGTGCCATACAGTTCCGACTGGGCGTAGACGAAGAGCGCGACGGCGTCCTCGCGCAACAGGCGGTCGGCCTCGCGGTACACGGCGAACCGCTCCTCGGCGTCGAAGGTGGCCCGCGCCTGCTGCATCGTGGCGTCGACCTCGGGGTTGCTGTAGTACTTGCTGACGTCCGAAACCCAGCGCAGCCCGGTGATCACGCTGTCCGCCTCGGCCGATTTGCCCCAGGCGTTGACCGACATGTCGAAGTCGCCGTCGCCGTAGGCCGGCGTCCAGACGCTGCTCTCGGCGAAGTTGAGATTGGCCTTGACCCCGACCTCGCCCAGCATGTTGGCGATGGCCTGCATCACTTCCTCGCCCTTGACCTGGAAGTCCTTGCGCAGCAGCCAGTCGAATTCGAACCCGTCCGCCAACCCCGCATCGGCGAGCATGGCGCGCGCCTTGTCCGGATCATAGGTGTACGGTTCCACGTCGGGGTTGAAGGCTTGCTCGGTCGGGCTGAAAGGACCGACGCGCACCTCGCCGTACCCTTCGAGCAACGCATCGACGATGAGTTCCCGATCCACGGCATAGTTGAGGGCGCGCCGCACATCGGGATTGGTGAACGGTTCGCGCTTCGAGTTGTAGACGAAATAGGGCGGCCGAATGCCCTTCTGCACGATGAGACTCAGCGCATCGTCGCCCTCGACGGTCTGGGCGAGTTCGATGGGCACGCCGAGAATGATGTCCGCCCGGCCGGTCTGCAGTTCCGCCAACCGCGTCGCCGCCTCGCTCACCGGTCGGATCGCGATCTTGCCCGGCGCGTGCACGCCGTTCCAGTGGTTCTCGTAGGCCTCGAGCGCGATCTGCTCCTGCTTGCGCCACTCGACCATGCGGTAGGGACCGGTGCCGACCGGGGTTTGACCGAATCCGTCGGCGCCCAGTTCCTCGTAGGCCTTCTTCTGGACAATGTAGACGTAGGCCCAACTCGCCAGAATCGGCGCGTAGGGGATCTCCAGCTCCA
>JADLCW010000035.1 GCA_020847015.1 Thermomicrobiales bacterium
AACAGCACCATCTATGGTCTCGCCGCCACCGTCTGGACGCGCGACATCAAGCGCGCCCACATTCTGGCCCGTCGCCTGCAGGCTGGCAACATCAGCATCAACTACCCGACGGTCAACCCGCCGGAGGCGCCCTTCGGCGGCTACCGGCAAAGCGGTCTCGGGCGCGAATTGTCCCGCCACGTCATGGACGCCTACACCCAGGTAAAAAACGTCGTGGTCAATCTGAACCCAGATCCGTTCGACTGGTACGGCCGCTGGCCCACCAATCCCCATTCGTAAGTCAGCTGGCCGGCATGGCGACCTGACAAGCGCCGCGTCAGTCGTGGATACTTGCCGCATGGGTCATTCGTCGCGCCTCGCGCGCACCGGATCGGAGTTCCGTTGAGCACCACCGAAGCCCCTACCGCCCCCGTCGGGCCAGCCTCCTTCGCTTCCGTCGACGAACTCGAAGCCGGGTTGCGCGCACAGCGTTACGTCGCCGACCGGGGGTTAGCGACGACGCTGTTTCTCACGCTGCGTCTGCAAAAGCCTCTGCTGCTGGAGGGCGAAGCCGGTGTCGGCAAAACCGAGATCGCCAAGGTGCTCTCGTCGCTGCTGGATACGCCGCTGATTCGGCTCCAGTGCTACGAGGGTCTCGACGCCGCCTCGGCCATCTATGAATGGGACTATCCGCGTCAGATGCTCTATCTGCGCACCATCGAGGCGACCGGCGCAATGGATCGCGAGGCGGTGCGCCACGATCTGTTCGGCGAGGAGTTCCTGCTCAAGCGCCCGTTGCTGCAGGCGATCGACGCCGCCCGCGACCGCGCTCCGGTGCTGCTGATCGACGAGGTGGACCGCGCCGATCAGGAGCTCGAGGCGTTCCTGCTGGAATTGCTTTCCGATTTTCAGGTCACGGTGCCCGAACTCGGCACCATGAGCGCCCGCCACGTCCCGATCGTGATTCTCACCTCCAACCGGACGCGAGAGATCCACGATGCGCTGAAGCGCCGCTGTCTCTACCACTGGATCGACTTCCCCACCTTCGAGAAAGAGCACCGCATCCTTGCCGTCCGCGCTCCGGAAGTGTCGCAGCGGTTGGCGATGCAGATCGTTTCCTTCACTCAGGCGCTGCGCGAGGTCGATCTGTTCAAGCCGCCGGGCATGGCCGAGACGCTCGACTGGGCGCGGGCGCTGCTCGCGCTCGGCACGGTCGATCTTTCCGAGCAGGTTGTCGATGACTCCCTCGGCGTCATCCTGAAATACCAGGAAGACGTCGACAATGTGCGTGGCGATGTCGCGCGCAACCTCGTCAGCCGCGCTCTGATGGCGGGCGCCTAGGCGATGACCGACGGCGTCAATCACCCAAGCGAGGCGGCCCTGACCGGTCAGATCGGACGCAATCTCATCGTGCTCGGCCGCCGGTTGCGCGCCGCCGGCATTCCGATCGGGCCCGGCCAGGTGCTGACCATGGCCGAGGCAATGTCAGCGGTCGACGTGCGCCGCCGCGACGATATCTACTTCGCCGCTCGCGCCGCCATCGTCACCCGCCCCGAGCAGCGCGCCGCCTTCGACGCCGAGTTCGCCCAGTTCTGGCGTGAGCTGCAAGGCGCCGAGCCAGCCGCGCTGGATGCGTTCACCGCCTCCGACACGCCGGGTGAACCGCCTCTACCCGACGCCAGCAAGAAGCGCCAGCAAACCGCCGAGACCGCCAGCGCAGCCGAGCAGGAAAAGACACTCCTTGCCGTCAGCGAAGCCGAGCAAGAGCCGGAGCACGGCGACGACGTGGAAGAAATGGATGTCCCGCCGGAAGATGTGCTCCTCTTCAGCGCCAAGGAAGTACTGCGCAAAAAGGATTTCTCGCTCTGCTCCCCGGACGAGATCGCCGAAGCGCGCCGCCTGATCGAGGGGATGGACTGGAATCTCGGGCGGCGCAAAACCCGCCGCCACGTCAAGGCGACGCACGGCGAACGGATCGATCCCCGGCGCACGCTGCGCGCCAGCTTGCGCCACGGCGGGCTGCCATTGGAGCTGAAGCGGCAGACGCGCAAGGAGCGCACGCGCCCCCTGGTGCTGATCTGCGACATCTCCGGGTCGATGGACCGCTACGCCCGGTTGCTGCTGCGCTTCGTGCACCTGCTGGGACAGGGGCTGGAATCTACCGAAGTTTTCGTCTTCGGCACGCGGCTGACCCGCATCACGCGAGAACTGCGCCGGCGTGACGTCGACGCCGCCATCACCAATGTCGTCAACTCGGTCGAAGACTGGTCGGGGGGCACCCGCATCGGCGAAGCACTGAAAACATTCAATTTCCAATGGAGCCGCCGGGTGTTGCGATCCAACGCCACCGTCGTCATCATCAGCGACGGGTGGGATCGCGGCGACCCCGATCTGCTAGCGCGTGAAATGGCGCGCTTGCAGCGCTCCTGCCGGCGCTTGATCTGGCTCAATCCGCTCCTCGGCGCGCCGGGGTATCAACCCCTGACGCAAGGCATGCGCGCCGCGCTCCCCTATGTGGACCATTTCCTGCCGGTGCACAACCTCCAGAGTCTGGAAGCGCTGGCCGAGCTGCTCGGTCGGGTGGAAGACCAGCCGCCGCTTCGACGGCACGTACCCGCGCCAGCGGCCTGACGGCGCCTCCCTGGCGCATCCTTCCGCGCAGCAAACCCGGGCAGCGGCGCACCGCAACCCGGCTGCGATCGCGGCGCCGCGTCGCGCCGAGTCGTATACTTTCCTCTAGATAGTATTGTCGGTGGCGGCGACGACGCAGTGCGCCGAGCCGCCGACGCGAAGGAGGAATGCGCCGTGAAAGATATCCTGCCCGACATGGAGGCTTGGCGGGCCGCCGGCAACCGGGTTGCCTTGGCGACCGTGATCAAGGTCGAGGGATCGGCGCCGCGCCCGGTCGGAGCTTCGATGGCCGTCTCCGACGCGGGCGAATTCACCGGTTCGGTCAGCGGTGGTTGTGTCGAGACAGCCGTCTTCGAGGAGGCGCAGGAAGTGCTGCGCACCGGGCGGCCGAAGCTGCTCCACTATGGCATCACCGATGATATGGCTTGGGATGTCGGGCTGGCCTGCGGCGGCGCCATCGACGTCTTCGTGGAGCCGGTGGCGGAATGAGCGATCCGGCTGAAATCTACGCGCGTCTCACGACCGAACTGGAACGAAAAACTCCGCTGGCAGTCGCCACCGTGGTGAGCGGCGACCCGCTCGGAGCCAAGCTGCTGGTGTTGCCGGACGAGATCCTCGGCTCGCTGGGCAGCCCGGCCCTGGATGCCGCGGCGATCGCCGATGCTCGCGCCCAGTTGGAGGCGGAGCGGTCCATCACACGAACCTACTCCGGCCCCGAGGGCGAGGTGGACGTGTTCCTGCAGGTCTTCCCGACGCCGCCGACGCTGCTCATCTTCGGGGCGGTGCACGTGGCGCAGCCGCTGAGCGTCTTCGCCAAGCATCTCGGTTTCGAGGTCATCGTCAGCGACGCCCGCACCAAGTTGGCGACCGAGGAGCGGTTCCCCGACGTCGACCGCATCATTCAGGCATGGCCGGACGAGGCTCTGGCCGATTTGCCGGTGGCGCCGAATTGGTATATCGCCATTCTCACGCACGACCCGAAGTTCGACGAACCGGCGCTGATCGGCGCCCTGGAAACACCAGCGCGCTACATCGGCGCGGTCGGCAGCCGCAAGACGAATATCGACCGCCGACGCCGCCTGACGGAGGCCGGGGTTTCGCCGGAAGACTTGGCGCGAGTGCGTGGGCCGATCGGACTGGACATCGGAGCCTCGACCCCGGCGGAAATGGCGGTCTCGATTCTGGGCGAAATCATCGCTGAGCGGCACGGCCGCACCGGCGCCGCGCTGACTGGCAAAGCTGGTCCCATCCGTGGCGACGCTGAACCGGTTGCCGCCCGGTGAGCCAACGCAGCCCGGTCGCGGGCATCGTGCTCGCGGCCGGGCGCTCGACCCGGCTCGGGCGGCCGAAGCAATTGCTGCCGCTGGCGGGTCGGCCGCTGTTGGGACATACCGTCGATGCCGCGCTCGGCGCCCGGCTGAGCGAGGTGATCGTCGTCCTCGGCTGCGAGGCCGAGGCGATCTCCGCCACGCTCGACGTACGGAGCGCCCGGATCGTCGTCAACCCGCGCTTTGCGGACGGGCAAAGCACCTCGCTGATCGCCGGGCTGAACGCGGTCGCGCCTGATGCGGCGGGAGCCATGTTTCTGCTTGGCGACCAACCGCAGATCGGGTCAGCGCTGCTCGATGCGCTGATCGACGCCTTCGCGCGTTCGAATGCGCCCATTGTCGCACCGCTTTACGGCGGGATAATGGGCAATCCGGTGCTATTCGACCGCGCGATGTTCCCCGCGCTGACGGCGCTGACCGGCGACGAGGGCGCTCGCTCCATCGTCCGCGCCGATCCGGGTGCAGTATTGCGCGTTCCCGTTGGCGACGGCCCGCCCCCGCGCGACGTCGATACGGAAGCTGATTACCAGGCGCTCCTTGCCGCCTGGCCGGCTGGAGCGGCGCGCTAGCAGGCAGCTCCACGCCGCCCCAACTGGCGACCGGTCCCTTAGCCTTGCCCGGTCCAGGAATCCACGCGGATCGTCACCTTGTAGCGGTGCTCGCCTTCGGCGCCGCCGTTGAAGTCGCTTCCAGTGTATTTCCAGGCGAGCTGGTTGACCCAGTCGAGGGTGTCGAAGAGTTCGAACGCGACCACCTCGCCTCGCAGTTCCACGTAGCGAAAGGGCTGCATCGCATCCCCCACCGACATTGCAACGAATGGATTCGCCCGCAGATTGCGATATTTGATCGTGTCCGCCTTGACGCTGAGGTGGATGTGCTCGCCATTGGAGATGAACCACACCGGGTTGACCTGCGGTCGCCCGTCGGCGTCGATGGTGGCGAGATGACCGAGCGCGATGCTCTCAAGAATGTCACGGTACCGCTCCGGGACCGGCCCCCTGGGCATGAACGAC
>JADLCW010000036.1 GCA_020847015.1 Thermomicrobiales bacterium
TAGGCGGTGAACAGATTGACCAGCTCGACCAGCCGCGCCGAGACGTTGCCGTGCAAATCCATCGACGCTGAAATCAGGCAGCGCGGCCCGACGAGATCGCGCAGCGCGGCGGCCAGGTCCGCTTCGGCATCGTCCAGCCCCTCCACCGCCATCGCCCCATGCAGGTCGAGCACGAAGCCGTCCAGCGGCAGCATCGCCCGCACCCGATCGAGCATCTCTCGCTTGAGCGTCGTGTAGGCGGCCGCCGCAACCGGCCCGCCGGGAAGCGCGTCGGCGTGCAGCGCAGGCAGCCAGGCGATCTCCGGCCAGCCCGGAAAAACCCCATCGGGCATGAATGGGTAACGTGTCAGGAGCTCCGGCCCGCGCAGCGTTTCAAAATCACCGAGCATGGTCGGCAGGGGAGCGAAAGTGTTGCCCTCGGTGGTCATGCCGCCGATCCCGATCCGCCAATTCCGCGCTGGCGCGCCTGCGCCGGTCATGCCTCGCTCCCCGCCCGCGCCGGGCGCGTACGAAAAGAAAAACGGGGCCGGACTCGATAGCCCGCCCCCGTTTCACCGTCGCCGATCGTCGCCGCGGCTAGTCGGCGGCGGGTGACTGCTTGGCGTTCTGGATCGCCCGCCAAACCGTCTCGCTGGTCATCGGGATATCCAAATGAGTGATCCCCCACGGCTCCAAGGCATCGATCACCGCATTGGCCACTGTCGGCGTGGAGCCGATGGTCGCCGCCTCGCCGATCCCCTTCGCGCCGAGCAAGTTGATGGAGGTCGGTGTTTCGGTATGGTGCGTCTCGAACATCGGGAACGCCCACGCCTTGGGCACCGCGTAGTCGTTGAGCGTGCCGGTCACCAACTCGCCGTTGTCGCTGTAGACCGCTTCCTCGAGCAGCGCCTGACCGATGCCCTGCGCCAACCCGCCGTGCACCTGGCCGCGCACCAGTCCTGGGCTGATGATGACGCCGCAGTCGTCGACCGTCAGATAGCGCACCAGCTTCACATCGCCGGTGTCGGGGAAAATCTCCACCACGGCGACATGGGTGCCGAAGGGGAAGGTCTCGTCCTCCGGCCGGAAGTAGTCAGTCGATTCCAGCCCGGCCTCGAACTCCTGCGGCAGATTGCCGGAGTAAGCGGCCGCGGCGATGTCGCCGAGGGTCATGCCCTGGTCGGGCACGCCGCGCACGCGATAGTTGCCATCCTGAATCTCGATATCTTCCGGGGCCGCCTCCAGCAGGTGGGCGGCGATGCGGCGGGCCTTGTCCCGGACTTTGTTCATCGAGATCATGAGCGCCCCGCCGCCGACAGCCAATCCGCGGCTGCCCATGGTGCCGTTGCCCTCGGGCGTGTTGAGGGTGTCGCCGGAGTTGAACATCACCCGTTCGAAATCGGCGCCGAGATTGTCGGCGGCGAGCTGGGCGAAGGTGGTGCCCTGCCCCTGCCCGTGCGGCGAGATGCCGGAGTAGAGCGTCACATCGCCGCTCGGCTCGACCCGCACCGTGGCGCTCTCGAAGGGGCCGAATCCGCAGATTTCCACGTAGGAGCCGATGCCGATGCCGAGGTAGCGCCCCTGCTGGCGCAGATCGGCCTGCTGCTGGCGCAGCCCGGCGTAGTCGACCAATTCCTCGGCGCGGCGCAGCGCCTTGTCGTAGTCGCCGGTGTCGTAGCGCTCGCCGGCGGCGGTGACGTGGCCGTTGTCGAACGGAGCGAGGAAATTCTTGCGCCGCAACTCCACCGGATCCCAACCGCCAGCGTCGGCCAGCAGATCCATCGCCCGCTCAATGTAATACGCGGCCTCCGGGCGACCCGCGCCGCGGTAGGCGCCGATGGCCATGGTGTTGGTGTAGGCGCCGTAGCTCTTGAAGCGCAACGTCGGCACCTCGTAGCAGCCACAGGACATGCGCCCGGTCAACTCGGCCAGGTCAGTGCCCTTCGGGAAGGCGCCCAGGTTCTGGACGACTCGCACCTTCAGACCGAGGATCTTGCCGTCGGCGTCGCCGGCGATTTCCACATCGGCCCACTGGTCGCGCCCGCCATGCGTGGCCAGGAACGCTTCGGTGCGGGTTCCGATCCACTTGATCGGCCGCTGCATCTTGTAGGCGAGCGCGGCGACGATGAAATCTTCCTGATAGGCGCCGATCTTGACGCCGAAACCGCCGCCGACCTCAGGCGCGATGGTGCGCACATGCGTGGTGGGAAGCCCGAGTGCGGCCGCGATCGAGTTGCGGTTCCAGTGGGGAGCCTGCGTCGACGTCCACACGGTGAGACCACCGGTATGGGGATCGGGAGCGGCGGCGACGGCGCGCGGCTCCATCGGCACTCCCGCGCAGCGCTGCGAGCGGATGCGCGCCTTGCCGACGACGTGGGCGTTGGCGAAGGCGGCGTCGACATCGCCGTGGCTGCGATCCCAGCGGGCGCCCACATTGTGGGGAATGTGATCGTAGAGTTGCGGCGCGCCATCAGCCATGGCGTCGTTGGGATCGATCACGCCGGGCAGTTCGTCGTAGTCGACTTGCACCGCCTCGGCCGCATCCTCAGCCTGGTAGCGCGACTCGGCGACGACGGCGGCCACAGGCTCGCCCACGTAGCGCACTCGCTCGCGGGTGATGGGCCAGACATCGGGCGAGTTGAGCGCGCTCTGCTCCAGTTGCTCGTAGTCAGCCTGCTCGCCGCTGACGCCTTCGGCGTTGCCGGCGGCCAGCGGCCCACAGTACTGCGCCAGTTCGTCGCCAGTAACGACCGCCACGACGCCCGGCATGGCCAAGGCGGCCGACGCGTCGATATTGGTGATGTCGGCGTAGGGCAACGTGCTGCGGACCAGCGCGACATAGGCTGTGCCTGGCAGCCGCAAATCGTCCACATACATGGCGGAGCCGGTGATCAGCCGGGGGTCTTCCTTGCGTCGCACTTCCGCGCCAACGTACTTGCTGAGGACCATCCTCGTCCCTCTCCTTCGCCTTGCGGCCCGCACGTCCGCGCGTGGGGTTCGACTGGTCTCGGCATTCTCCCGGCAACGCGCCAACCGGTCGACGGGTTGCGCGCGAACGGTCGGGGGCGGCGCCCCGATCGCCGGATCATCGGGCATCGCGGGCACGGTGTCGCGATCGGGACAGCCGTCCGCCAGGCGCATGCCCGCACGAATTTCGGTCCCCGGCGCGCCTGCGCCCGGCCCGCTGCTCCGCCCCGGCCTGATCCGCATCGCCGTTCCCCGGCACGATCGCGGACATGCTTCTTTCGAATCGGATGCATAGCTTTGACAACGTTTGCAGTCGCGTGCTAGGCTCGCGGCGTCGCACGGATCACCATACTGCCCACGGCCGGCCGCATCGCGAATCGCCGTCTTCGCCACGCCGTATCCCGCCATCGAACCAGGCTTGGTCCAGCGCCGAACGTCGATCGCTTATCCGTGTCCCCTGGAGGACATTGTGACGCTTCGTCGATACGTGCTCCGGCGCCTGGCGCTGACCGCGGTCACGCTCGTCGGCGTCATTCTGGCCGTCTTCGCCATGACTCGCATTCTTCCTGGCGATCCGGTCGCGGTCAAAGCCGGGACCTATGCCACCGACGAAGTGCGCGCCTCGATTCGGAAGGAACTCGGACTCGACAAACCCGTGCCCGTTCAGCTCGCCACCTACGTCGGCAATGTGCTCAAGGGCGATTTCGGTCGCAGCACCCGTTCCGGGCACCCCGTCCGCGACGATCTGTTCAATCGTCTCCCCGCCACCGTCGAACTGGCTCTCGCCGCGCTCCTGGTCGGCGCGCTCGTCGGCGGTCCGCTCGGCATCTGGGCCGCGCTCCGTCGCGGCGGCCGCCTCGACGCCGCCGTCCAGCAGGTCGCCATCCTCAGCGCAGCCATGCCGCTGTTCTGGTTCGGGCTGGTGCTGATCTTTTTCTTCTACCATCTCTGGGGCATCGCGCCGCCCCCGGTCGGCCGCCTCGCCACCAACATCGCGCCGCCCACGCATCTGACCGGGCTCTATACCGTCGATGCGCTGCTGACCGCCAATTGGTCCGCCCTGCGCAGCGCGCTCGGCCATCTGGCGTTGCCGACGCTGGCGCTCGGCGTCGCGGTCATGGCGTCGTTCATCAAGATGGCCCGCTCGGCCATGATCGGCGTGCTCGACAGTGATTACATCCTGGCGGCAAAAAGTCTCGGTCTCTCGGACCGCGAAATCGTCTGGCAGGACGCCCTCAAAAACGCGCTGGTCTCGCTGCTGACGGTCGTCGGCATCGTGCTCGGGTATCTACTGGCCGGCAATGTGCTGATCGAAACCATCTTCGCCTGGCCCGGCATTGGCTACTATGCGTGGAATGCGTTGACCGGCAGCGACTACGACGCGATTCAGGGGTTTGTCCTCCTGGTTGCGATCGTCTATGTCTTTCTGAACCTGGCGATCGACCTGGCCTACACCGTCATCGATCCCCGCATTCGGCTGGGTTAGCGATTCTCCGGAGGGCGACCTTGGCGGCCACCCCGAGCAATGCGCAAGCGATCTCCGTCAGCCCGCCGGGTTCGGCCGCGGCGCCGGATGCGGCGCCGTCGCGCATATCCTGGCAGGCGCGCCTCCGCCGTTGGCGGCGCACCCGCGCCGCCGGGCTGGTCGGCGTCGCCGCGCTCGCGGCGATCGTGCTGCTGGCGATCGTCGGTCCGCTGCTGATCCCCTTCGATCCGATCAAGCCGAATCCGTCGGTCATCACCCAGCCGCCGTCCGCCACGCACTGGATGGGCACCGATCAGTACGGGCGCGACATCTTCGCCCGGGTCGCCGCCGCCGGTCGTCTCGACCTGACGGTGGCGATCTCCGTCACGGCGCTGGCGCTGACGATCGGTTCGCTCATCGGCGGCGTGGCTGGCTATATGGGCGGCATCGTCGACGACGTGGCGATGCGCTTCATCGACGTGCTGCTGGCGTTTCCCGCGTTCATTCTGGCGCTCGGCATCACCGCCATGCTCGGCAACGAGGCGCGCAACGTGGTTATCGCCGTCGCCATCGCCTACATGCCGTACTTCGTCCGCATCGTGCGCGGCGAGATGCTGTCCCTGCGCGAGGCGGAATACGCCGCCGCCGCCAAATGCGTCGGCAACCCGCGCCCGCGCATCATGGGGTATCACCTGCTGCCCAATGCGTTGCCGCCCGCCTTCGTCCAGGCCACGCTCACCCTCGGCTGGGGCATTCTCGATGTCGCCGGTCTCAGCTTCCTCGGCGTCGGCATCAAGCCGCCGACCGCCGAGTGGGGCGTCATCATTGGGGATGGCGCGCAGTACATCAATTCCGGTCAGTGGTGGATTTCGGTGTTTCCGGGACTGGCGATCCTGATCACCGTGCTCGGTTTCAATCTCGCGGGAGACTGGGTCCGCGAGAGCGTGCTACGGCGGTAAGCAACGTGATGCAGGAAACGCTTCCCCAATTGAATCCGACCCCTGGCGCCGGCCATTCCGACGCGAATGCGGCGGCGGAACCGCTAGTGCGCATCGAAGGGTTGACGATCGGCTTTCCCGACGAGACGGGCGAACGGTTCGTGCCGGTCGTCGAGGATGCGGGCTTCGTCGTTCACCGCAACGAGATTCTCGGTCTCGTGGGCGAGAGCGGATCGGGTAAAACCCAAACCTCGATGGCCATCCTCGGTCTCACCCGCCGCCCCGGCAAGGTGATGGCCGGTCATGTCATCGTCGACGGAGTCGATGTCGTCGGGTTGGACGAAGCCGGTCTGCGCCGGGTGCGCGGGCGCAAGGCGGCGATGATTTTCCAGTCGCCGCGCACCTCATTGAATCCGCTGATGACAGTCGGCGATCAGGTCGCCCGGGTTTACGTCCGCCAACGTGGGATGAATCGCCGCGCCGCGCGCGCCGAAGCATTGGCCATGTTGCGGCGCGTCGGCATCGCCGGAGCCGAGCGCGTGGCCGGTTCGTATCCCCATCAGCTCAGCGGAGGCATGGCGCAGCGGGTGATGATCGGCATGATGGTCGCCTGCGGTCCCGACCTCCTGATCGCCGACGAACCCACCACCGGGCTCGACGTGACGATCCAGGCGCAGATCTTCGAGTTGATCCAGCAGGTGCAAGCCGAAGCGCGCATGTCGGTGCTGCTGATCACCCACGATCTCGGCGTCGTCGCCGAGACATGCCATCGCGTCGCGGTGATGCAGGGCGGTCGCGTCGTCGAGATCGCTCCGGTCGAGGAGTTGTTCGCGCGGCCGCGTCACCCCTACACCGTTCGCCTGCTCGGAGCCATGCTGCGTCCCGATCGGCCGTCCGGCGACACGCAGGAACCAGATCCGCTTCCCGAGCGGCTGGATATCGAGGTCGGAGGACGCCGCTACGAGGCCGTGTCCGTCGATGCCTGGGCCGCGGCCGGAGTCGGACTGCCGATGACGATCGAAGTCGCACCGGGCCATTTCGTACTGTGTCACGAGCGCGAAGACGGCGCGGACGCGGCGGAGACGGAACGATGACGGACTATCCCGCGGCCAATGCTCCGCTTCTCGACGTGACGAATCTCCAGCACACGTTTCAAACCGGGGCCGGTCGCGTGTTTGCTGTCAACGGCGTCAGCTTCCGCATCGACGCCGGCGAGGCCGTCGGTCTGGTTGGGGAGAGCGGCTCCGGCAAATCCACGGTAGCCAAGTGTCTGGTGCGGCTGCTGGAGCCGAGCGGCGGGAGCATGCGCTTCCGCGGCGCCGACATCACCCACATGAACGAGCGGTCATTTCGCCCGCTTCGCAGCCAGATCCAGATGGTTTTTCAGGACCCGACGATGTCGCTCAACCCGCGCCTGACGGTGCGCCAAACATTGAGCGAGCCGCTGCGTCTGCACAAGACCGCGACCAATGGCAATCTGGAGGCGCGCCTCCACGATTTGATGGGACTGGTCAATCTCGACCGCCGGCTTCTTGGCCGCCAGCCCCACCAGCTCTCCGGCGGTCAGAAGCAGCGGGTCGGCATTGCCCGGGCGATCGCCACCAATCCTGCCTTCGTCGTGCTGGATGAACCGACCGCCTCGCTCGACATGTCGATCCGGATCCAGATCATCTCCCTGCTGCGCCGCCTGCAAGACGAACTGGGGATGACCTACCTCTTCATCTCCCACGACCTGAGCACGGTGCGCCACCTGTGCAATCGGGTGATCGTCATGTATCTGGGGCAGGTGGTCGAAGAGGGGCCGGTCGAGGAGATCTTCACCAATCCCAAGCACCCCTACACGCAGGCGCTGCTCTCGGCGGTCCCCATTCCCGATCCGGCTCGCCGCGGCCAGCGCCGGCGCATCGTGCTGCCGGGGGAAACACCCCACCTTACCGCCCCCATCGTCGGCTGTCCGCTGGCGGATCGCTGCCCCTACGTCATGCCAGCCTGTCGCCAGGGCACCATCCCCTTTTTCGACATCGAGCCGGGCGGCCACCGCGCCGCATGTCTGTTGTATGCGGAAGACCGCGACGCCGTGGCGATCGATGGTTCAGCGGAATCTGCGCGCGTGTCGCGATCGGAGGCGTCGGGCAGAACCGGCTCGGACTAAGCCGACGGCGCCGCGGGGCGCATCCAAAAGCGTTTGGGAACTCGATCGTCAATTGGGACAGATCGAGTCAGGAGGGCAACGATGAGCGATCGTCAGGACAACCGCGCGCAAACGCCAAGAATCGACCTCAAGCGCTATTTCGGCGAGCGACCGCCGCAACTCAACCGCCGCCATCTGCTGGGCGCCTTTGGCGCCTCCGTCGCCGCCGTGGCGCTGACCGATTTCA
>JADLCW010000037.1 GCA_020847015.1 Thermomicrobiales bacterium
CGCTGGCCCCGCCGAACGCCGTCATATATGGCGCCGGCCCGTAGCCAAGGGTGCGCAGGAACGCCGCCTCGGCTGCCCAGATGTCCTGTTTGACGTCGTCGTCGGAGCGGCCCGTCAATTCGGGCGGCAGATTGCCGTGACTGCCCACCGGAAATCCCTGATTGGCGATGTAGCGAGCGGTATCCGGCGTCCAGTCGACCCACCAACCCATCATGAACATGGTGGCCGGCGTGCCGTACGCAATCAGCGTGTCGATCACTGAGAGCGCCGGATCGTAACCGGCGCCAATATTGAAGATGAGCGCCACCCGACCGCAGCCGGGAGCCCCAGCCGCGATATTGCCGACTCCGGCTCGCGCTGGGCGCGGCCCCAGCGGTCCGCGCCCGATCCCGGCTCCGGCGCCCAGCGCCCCCGCCCCGGCCGCCGCCAACAGGCGCAGCGCCTCCCGCCGTCCAATTCGCATACTCGTCCTCCGCCCCCGCGTCGAATGGGGCCGACCGCCTCCGACGCCCTCCGGGTCGCATCATGTCGGCCACAGCCTACCACCCGCTCCGATGCGGCAACCCTCCGGAGCGCTCTTGGGAGCCGGGTCCCGGAATGTCGCCAGCTTGCAGATAACCCCGCCCTGCCGTATAAGACCGCCAATGAGCGACGTCCAGCACGCGGCAGCACGGCTCTCGGCGCCGAGAGCCGTCCGCGTCACCGATGGAGGAGACGATGTCGGCCACTCAATCCGCCGCTCCGGCGGCGCTCGACCGCGACCAGTTGCTCGACATGTACCGGCGCATGGTCGAGATCCGGCAGTTCGAAGATGCCGCCGGCAAGAACTTTGCCGCCGGCATGATTCCCGGCTTCGTTCACCTCTACGCAGGCGAAGAGGCGGTCGCCGTCGGCGTCTGCTCGCACCTGACGGATCGCGACTACATCACGTCCACCCACCGCGGTCACGGTCATTGCATCGCCAAGGGGGTCGACATCCCCGGCATGGTCGCGGAGTTGATGGGCAAATCCACCGGGGTGTGCAAGGGCAAGGGCGGCTCGATGCACATCGCCGATCTGCACAAGGGCATGTTGGGAGCCAACGGCATCGTCGGCGGTGGTTTTCCGCTCGCCTGCGGCGCAGCCCTAACCGCCAAGACGCTGGGCACTGGCGGGGTCGCCGTTTGCTTTTTTGGCGACGGCGCCTCCAACCAGGGCACCTTCCACGAAGGACTCAATCTGGCCGCCATCTGGAAGCTGCCGGTCGTTTTCGTCTGCGAGAACAACGGGTACGCCGAGGCGACCCCGGTTCACTATCACTGCTCGGCCACCGATATCGCCAACCGTGCCGGGGCCTACGAGATCCCGGGCGTCGTCGTCGACGGGCTGGATTTGTTCGCCGTCTATGAAGCGGCGGGCGAGGCGATCGAGCGCGCCCGTCGCGGCGAGGGACCGACGCTGCTGGAGGCCAAGACCTACCGCTACTACGGGCACTTCCAGGGCGATCAGGTCACCTACCGCACCGAGGAAGAACTGGCGCGCTTCCGCGACCGCGACGCGATCCAGGCCGTGCGCGACTTCATCACCGAGCGCAGTCTGGCGACCGCCGATGAGTTGAACGCCATCGACCAGGATGTAACAGCTGAACTTGACGCGGCCTGGGATGACGCCAAAGCGGCTCCCTTCCCAGCGCCGGAAGAAACCCTCACCGACGTCTACGTCGCCTACTGATCGGCATCGCCCGATTCTGACGGCGGAGGCGCGTCGAGGCGCCCCGCGCTGCCGAGGGAGATTCAGGAATGGTCGCGGCAACGGCAACCCGACAGATGACCTACCTCCAGGCGGTCAACGAGGCGCTCCGCATCGCCATGCGCGAAGATCCGACTGTCGTCCTGATCGGCGAAGACATCGCTGGCGGCGCGGCGGTCGACCACCTCATCGACGAGGATGCCTGGGGTGGCCCGATGGGTGTCACCAAGGGACTCGTGCAGGAATTCGGACGCGAGCGCGTGCTCGACACTCCGATCACCGAAGCCGGTTTCATTGGCGCCGCGGTGGCCGCCGCCACCACCGGGTTGCGGCCGGTGGCGGAGTTGATGTTCGTCGACTTCTTCGGCTGCTGCATGGACCAAATTTTCAACCAAGGCGCCAAGCTGCGCTACATGTTCGGCGGCAAGGCGAAGGTCCCGTTGGTGATCCGCACCCAAGTCGGCGCCGGCGTCGGAGCGGCTGCGCAGCACTCCGGATGCCACTACTCCGTGTTCACGCATATGCCCGGCATCAAGACCGTCATCCCGTCGACGCCGGCTGACGCCAAGGGGTTGCTGCTGAGCGCCATCCGCGACGACGATCTGGTGATGTTTTTCGAGAACAAGGTGCTCTACGGCTCCAAGGGCGAGGTTCCCGAAGGCGACGAAGGGATTCCGCTCGGCGTGGCCGACATCACACGCGCCGGCGACGATGTGACCGTCATCGCCATCTCGCGCATGGTTCAGCAGTCGCTGGCTGCGGCCGAGGCGCTGGCGCGGGAGGGGATCGAAATCGAGGTGATCGACCCACGCACGCTCTCGCCTCTGGATGAGGAGACGATTCTTGCTTCCGTGGCGAAAACCCACCGCTTGGTGATCGTGGACGAGGACAATCCGCGCTGCGGAGCCGCTGCCGACATCGCGGCGATGGTGGCCGACAAGGGGTTCGACCTGCTCGATGCCCCGATCAAGCTGGTGACCGCGCCGCACACGCCGGTTCCCTTCAGCCCGCCGCTGGAGCAAGCGTACGTGCCAAGCCCGGCGCGCATCGCCGAAGTGGTTCGCTCGATCGTTTAACCGCGCGGCGGTGCGCCCTGCTGTCGCCAGGAGTTTCCATGCCCACGCTGGTCACAATGCCCAAGTGGGGCCTCACGATGCAGAGCGGCACGATTACCGGCTGGATCGCCAGCGAAGGCGAAGAAGTATCTGCCGGCGCGCCGCTGTTGACCGTCGAGACTGAAAAAGCGGTCAACGATGTGGAAGCCCCTGCCGACGGCGTGCTTATGAAAATCCTCGCCGACACGGGCGCCGAGGTGCCGGTGAGCGGGCCGGTAGCGGTGCTCGCCGCGCTTGGCGAAACCATCTCCGATGACGATCTGGCAGCGCTGCTGGCGGGTGCGGCAACAGTCGGGGCCAGCGCGGTGGGCGCCAGCGCGGCAGTTGCCGCCGGTCCGGCCGAGCGTCGCGCCCGTCCCGCTGGTCGGGATGGCGCTGGGCGCGTGCTCGCCTCTCCGGCGGCGCGCAAACTCGCCAGCGAATTGGGCATCGACCTCGCAGCCGTGGACGCGACCGGTCCCGGCGGCCGTGTCACGAGCGAAGACGTGGAACGTGCGGCGGCCGCCGCGGCGACGATGCCGCGCGAGGAGCGGGTCGTCACCGAGTCCGGTCCGACCCTACAGGCGCTGGTGGCTGGCCCAGCCGAGGCGGCCGCCAACATCGTGTTCCTGCATGGATTGGGCGGCTCGATTTCCACCTGGACCCAGGTGCTGGGCGAGTTCGTGCCGGAAGCGCGGGTTGCCGCGCTCGATCTGCCCGGTCATGGCCGCTCCGATAAACCTGACGCCGCTGAAACCGACTACAGCGTGGCTGCCATGGCGACCACGGTCGGCGACGCGATCGTCGCGTTGGGCATGGCCCCGGCCGTCATCGTCGGTCACTCCATGGGGGCAGCCGTCGCGCTGCAAATCGCGCTCGAACGACCCAAGATCGTGCGTGGACTGGTGCTGGTGAACGGAGCCGGACTCGGCAAGGAAATCAGCGCGACCCTGGTCGACCGGGTGGAAGCCGAACCCAGTCTGGACGAAGCGCGCCAGATGCTCGAACTCTTTTTCGAGAACAAGCGGCTAATTCTCGCCCGGGGCGTCGAGGAGATGCACCAGGCGCGCTCGGCTCCCGGGGCCGACGCTGCGTTGAAGGCCGTCGCTGCGGCGGCGTTCGACCGCGAAGGTCAGAAAGTTTCCTTCGTTGACCGTCTCGGAGACATCACCGTTCCAACGCTGATCGTCTGGGGCGAGTTCGACCGCGTCATCCCGGTCGGGCACGCTGCGGCGGCGGCGAAGGCGATCCCCGGCTCCTGGCTGGAGGTGTTCGAGGGCATCGGTCACGTACCGCAGATCGAGGCCCCTGCCCGCTTCGTTGCCCTGGTCCAGCACTGGCTCAGCCGGCAACCACCTCCGGAACCCGTTGTCGAATCGGCCGCCGAAGCGGCTGCGGAACCAACGGAGCCTGCGGAATCAGCTGCGACAACGGCAGAGCCGGCAGAATCAGGAGAAGATTCCGCCGAAGCGGCTGCAGCGTCGGCCAAGCCGGCGGGTGAGCCGCCAGCGACGTCGTGACGGCAGCGCCGCTCGTCGGAATTATCGCCAACCCGGCATCCGGTAAAGACATTCGGCGGCTGATTGCGCTCGGCTCATCGATCGATAACAACGAGAAGATCAACATCGTCCGGCGGATGCTGGCTGGGCTCGATGCCCTCGGTGTCGCTGCCGTCGCCTACATGCCGGATACCTACGGCATCGTCCAGCGCGCCGCGGCGGCCATGACACTGCGCCTGGATGTCTCCCCCTTGCCAATGGCCTGCATTGGCGTGCCGGGTGATTCGGAGGAGGCCGCGCGTCGTCTCGCGGACATGGATGCGGCGGTCATTCTCACGCTGGGTGGTGACGGCACCAACCGGGTGGTCGCGCGTGGCTGCGGGGCGACGCCGCTGGTCGCGGTTTCCACGGGCACCAACAACGTCTTCCCTCGCTTGGTGGAAGGCACGCTGGCCGGGTTGGCCGCGGCGGCCGTGGCGATCGGTGCGGCGCCCGAAGCGACGATTCGGCGCCAGCCCTGCCTGGCAATCGCGATCGACGGCGAGCGGCGCGATCTCGCGCTGATCGATGCCGTGACCACGCGCCAGGGCTGGATCGGTGCGCGCGCGGTGTGGCGCCCCGACGATATCCGCGAAGTGGTGCTCTCCCGCGTGCCGTCAGCGGCTATCGGGTTGGCCAGTCTCGGCGCCGTGCTGCTGCCGGAGGCACGCGGTGGGGATACCGGCGCCTACATCGTCGTGGACCAGATCGCTCCGCATCGGGTGCTTGCCCCCCTCGCTCCCGGCGTGCTCAGCGAGATCGGCATCGCCTCGGCGCGTACGCTCGCCCCGGGCGATGAAGTCATCCTGCGCCCCGGTCCCTGCACGATCGCCCTCGACGGCGAGCGCGAGATCGAACTCCTGGACGATCGCGCGGCCGCCACGGTCACCCTTGTACCGGACGGTCCGCGCCTGGTCGATATCGACGCGGCTGTCAACGCGGCAGCTGCCGCTGGCGTCTTTCGCGTTGCCTGACCCGGATTGATACCTCGATCTTTTCCGGCCAATTCGCAACGGTCGGCGCCCGGCGTCTCGTAGCGCACTCGTCAATCGCCAAAAGTCGCGGCGTGACCGGCTCCCATTTCGGCAATGCGGCGAGTTTTTCCGAGATCGCACGATCAGCCCGAGCCGAGCAGCCGCTCGGCCATTGCCAACACCACCAAGCCGGTCGCTTGCGGGCCGCTGCCCGTGGCTTCGAACAATCGCGCCGCCGGCTCGATGAGATCGTGAGCGCGCGCCAGCCGCAGCCGATTCGGGTCGAGATCGCCGAGCCGCGCCCGGTCGAGCGCATCGGCATCTTTGAGGATATCCAGCTCGGGCGAACGGCACATCGTCCGATCGTCACGTTCGGTATGCCAGCGGCACAGTTCCGCGACGAACGCCAGATCGAACCCGGCCGCGGCCTCCGGACGGAGGGCGGCAAGGTTGGCCGCGACCCAAGCGGCGGCACGCGCGGGATGCTCCGGATCCGTCCAGTCGTTGACGCGACCGACGTCGTGGCAGGCCGCCGCCCAGCGCAGTTCTTCGCTGCGCAACGGCCCGCCCATCCGCGCGGCCAGCGTATCGGACCAGACGAGCACCCGCGCGGCGTGGGCCACGCCGTGGATGCCGTAGGGGTTATGACGAAACCAATCGGCCTCGGGCAGATAGCGTGTCAAATGTGGCTCCATCATCTCCTCCTGGTTAGGTCAATCAGCGGCGAGCACGCCACTCAGCGGAGACCACGCGGTAGGTCGGCGCCGGCGTCGACGGGTGTCGATCGCATCATTCCAAAGCTTGACGTGTTCGCCCGCTGCGGTACGCTACGCTCGCAATCATTGCACGGAGCAAACGATGCAGTAGAACTCGGTGCGCCATGCAGCAGTCCCCTTCGACCTCAGTCGAATCGGAGCCGGAACTCCCGCGCCTGACGGCGGCGGCGCTTAGGGCGCTGGTGTGCTCCAGTCCTCTTGGTGCGATCGTCACCACCTGCGCAGATGGGCGCATCGTCGACGCTAACGAGATATACGCGCGACTCCTGGGATCTTCGCGTGGCGATCTGGTCGGCCGCACGGCCAGTGATCTTGAGTTGTGGGCCGAACCGGCTCAGGGCGCCGCGGTCCGCGCCGCGCTGTTGGCTGGAGAGCCGCTGCGCGATGCGGAGGTGGTGGTACGCGGCGGATCGGGTGACATCCACTACCTACAAGTAAACTCCGGTCCGATCGATGTCGATGGAACACCGGCAATGCTCACCTTTGTCTGTGACACCGTCGTCCGCCGCCGGCTCGAATCCGAGTTGCGCGCCGGCGGCGACCGACTTCGGCTGGCGCTCGACAACGCTGCGATGGGGGTTTGGGAGTGGAATATCGCGACCGGAG
>JADLCW010000038.1 GCA_020847015.1 Thermomicrobiales bacterium
CATGGACAGCGCCACTTGCGCGAAGAAGGTATCCTGTCCGTTAACCCGACGCCCGTGTGGGCGCCAGAGACCAGGGCGGCATGACGCCGGATGCGGGAATCGATGACGATTCTCCGCGTTCCGATTGCGTGAACGGCGGCCAGCGACGGTCGATGGATCGCGAGTAGCTCGAGGAGGACGGAATGTCGATGTCCGATGCCCGTCGAACGAGAGGTCGCCTTGCCGGTGGCCTGTTGGGACGCGCGGCCCGCGTTGTCGCCGTGGCGGCGATCGCGCTGCCGATGGTCGTGGGCGCTACAGTGGGCGTCGCCGCGCAGGATGCCGCCCCGCTGAAGATCGGGGCGCTTTTCCCATTCACCGGGGATCTTTCCGACTTTGGCCCCGGTTTCTTCAACGCTGCGGAACTGGCGGTCACCCAGATCAATGAGGCCGGCGGCGTCAACGGCCAGCCGGTCGAACTCATTCGCGCCGACAGCGCCACCTCGCCGCAGCAGTCGGTCGAAGAGGCGCGCCGCCTGATCGATATCGAAGGCGTCGACGCCATCATCGGTCCGGCTGGCAGCGGCTCCACGCTGCAGGTCGTGGAGTCGGTCACCGGACCGGAAGGCGTCGTCGTCATCTCGCCGTCGGCGACCTCGCCGGCGCTGACCCACGCCAACGACAACGGCTACTTCTTCCGCACCACCATTTCCGACGCCGCGCAGGGCGTGGTCATGGCCGATCTCGCGCATGAGCAGGGCTACCAGACCGCCTGTGTGATGTACACCAACAACGCCTATGGGCAGGGACTCGATGAGGCCTTCGCCAACGCATTCACGGCGGAGGGCGGCAAGGTGCTCGCCCAGGTGCCGCACGAACAGGAGCAGGCCTCCTACGCCTCTGAACTGGCCACCTGCACGAAGGACAATCCCGACGTGCTGATCGGCGCCAGCTACCCGGAGAGCGGGCGCGTCTACCTGCGTGAACTGGCGGAGTCGGGCAAGATGCCGGCGCTGATCCTCAGCGACGGTCTGCGCTCCGAACCGCTGTTTGAAGAGATCGGGTGGGACGCGTTCGCAGGCGTCTACGGCACCTCCGCCGGGTCGGCCGAGTCGGCGATCGGCGAGGCGTTCCAGAAGGATTACGAAGCGAAGTACGGCGCGCTCCCGTCGCACCCGTATCTGCGCGAGGTGTATGACGCGGTGTATCTGATCGCGCTGGCGGCTCAGGAAGCCGGCTCCAATGACTCGACCGCCATCCGCGACCATCTGCGCGACGTCTCGGCGGGCGGCACGGCGGTGACGCCGGGGGTCGAGGGCTTCAAGGCCGCGATCGCGGCGCTGGCCAACGGTGAGGACATCGACTTCGAAGGCGCCACCGGTCCCGTCGACTTCGACGAGAACGGCGATGTCGGCAAGGGCGTGATTCTGGTTTGGCAGGTCGTCGACGGCGCCATCACCATCGTCGACAATCGCCCGGTCGATCTGACCGGCGCGGCTGTCGTCGAGGCCACGCCGGCCGCGTAAAGGACCGCACCCGCAATTCGCCGGGCGGGCTGACCTGAAGCGACAGGCGGCCCGTCCGACGCTAACCTGGCCGCACGGGGGCGAGCGACGTTGACGGCAGGAACCACCACGACGCCTGCGAAAGATTCCGCGCCTGGAGCGGCGAACGCCGACCTGGCGATCGAGGTGCGCGGCGTCACCAAGGCGTTCGGGGGCAACCGCGCCGTCAACGACTGCTCGTTCGTCGTGCAGCGGGGCTCCATCACCGGTTTGATCGGTCCGAACGGGGCCGGCAAGTCGACGCTGCTCAATGTCATCGCCGGGGTGCTCCAGGCCGATGCGGGGGATGTGCTCCTCGACGGTCGATCGATCGTCGGGTTGCGCCCCGATCAGTTGCTGGCGCACGGGCTGGCGCGCACCTTCCAGATTCCGCGCCCGATTCCCACCATGACGGTGCTGGAAAACCTGGTGTTGGCCGGGCAGGGGCAGGATGGCGAACGCATCTGGAACGCCTGGGTGCGACCCGGGCGGGTCAGCCGCCAGGAGAACGCCATCGTTGACCAGGCGCTGGAGGTGCTGCGCTACGTCACGCTGATGCACCTGCGCGACGCCTACGCGGCGACACTTTCCGGCGGCCAGAAAAAACTGCTGGAATTCGCCCGGGCGCTGATGGCCAAACCGCGCGTGCTGCTGCTCGATGAACCGGCGGCGGGGGTCAACCGCACCCTCATGCGACAACTCGCCGAGCTCATCGAAGATCAGCGGCGCGACCGCGGCGTCACGTTCCTGATCGTCGAGCACGATATGGATCTGGTGGCCCGGCTCTGCAACCCGGTCGTGGTGATGAGCCAGGGAGCGCGTCTGTTCGAGGGGCCGTTCGACGAGGTGCGCCGCGATCCGGCGGTGCTCGAAGCCTACCTCGGAGGGCAGTTCCGGTGAGCGCGGTCGTTGCCGCCCCGCCGGCGCTCGCCGCCGAAGGCATCACCAGCGGCTACAGTGAAACGCCGGTCGTGCGTGATGTCT
Source organism: Thermomicrobiales bacterium (assembly GCA_020847015.1). Lineage (GTDB taxonomy): Bacteria > Chloroflexota > Chloroflexia > Thermomicrobiales > UBA6265 > CADCWF01. The sequence goes on from JADLCW010000038.1 coordinate 2,508, forward strand.
CGCTCGCGGTCGCGCGCGGTGAAATCGTCACCATCATCGGACCGAACGGAGCCGGCAAGTCGACGCTGCTGAAAACCATCTTCGGTTTTCTGCGGGCGCGCACCGGGCGTGTCCGCGTCGATGGGGCGGATGTCACCGGACTGCCGCCGGAGCGGCTGGTGCGCCGCGGGCTGGCTTTCGTGCCGCAGACGGACAACATCTTCGCCAGTCTTTCGGTGCGGGAAAATCTGGCGATGGGCGGCTTCACGCGCGAAGATGGCGTCGAGGCGCGCACCGAATGGGTGTTGCAGGTGTTCCCGGTGCTGGCGGATCGCCTGGGCGAGCGGGCCGGGCGACTTTCCGGCGGTCAGCGGCAAACCCTGGCGCTGGCGCGCGCATTGATGCTGGAGCCATCGATCCTGTTGCTGGACGAACCTTCGGCCAGCTTGTCGCCGGTGATGGTGGAGTCGGTGTTCGCCAATATCGTGGAGATCAATCGACGGGGCACGGCGGTGCTGATGATCGAGCAGAATGCGCGGCAGGCGCTGGCGATCAGCCACCGCGGTTACGTGCTGACCAATGGGCAGAACCGGCTGGAAGGGCCGGCGGCCGAGTTGCTGGCGAGCGACGAGGTGCGCCGGCTCTATCTGGGCGAGTAGGCGGATCTATGGCGGGCGCGGCGAGCGGAGAATTGACGGGCGGCGCCGGGCGGCGCGTGGCAGCCGCGCGACTCGCGCGGCTCGGCGAATGGATTCCGTGGGTCGTCATCGTCGGACTGGGGGCTTGGGCGGCCATCGCCCTGACCGACCAGTTCGTCATCGGCGTCATCGTCGGGAGTCTCTACGCGCTCTCGGCGGTCGGACTCACCCTCATCTACGGCATCGCCCGCGTGTCCCACTTCGCCCAGGGCGACGCGATGATGCTGTTCGCCTATCTGGCCTTTTTCGTGATGACCGGGACGGTCGCCGGCATTGGCTCGGCTGACGCGACGCTGCCGCTGAGTCTGGATCTGCTCCCCGGGGCCAGCGAGAAGCTGTGGCGCTTTTCCTTCGGTTACGGGTTGATTCTGGCGGTGATCGCAGCGGCGTTGCTGGCCGTGCCGATCCTGCTGGCGATCGACCGCGTCGTGTACCAGCCGCTCCAGCGGCGCGGCGCGAGCACCGCCATCGTCGCCGTCGCCTCGCTTGGCGTGGCGATTACGATGCGTGGGGCCATGCTGCTGATCTGGGGACCGGGCGGCCGGCGCTACGCCAAGGGCATTCGCGATACGGTCGATCTGCCGGGGTTGCCGCGCATCGTCGCCGACCAGCTTTTCATCATCGGGATGGCGGCGGTGTTGGCGGCGGCGACCTATCTGCTGCTGTATCGCACCCGGCTCGGCACCGCCATGCGCGCCACCGCCGACAATCCGGATCTGGCGCGCGCCAGCGGCATCGACACCGCCGCGACCCGGCGCTGGACCTGGGCCATCGGCGGCGCGCTGACGGCGGTCGCCGGTTGTTTGCTGGCGCTGCAATCGCAACTGTCGCCGGAGCTTGGCTTCGTGCTGCTGCTGCCGATTTTCGCCGCGGCCATTCTGGGCGGCATCGGCAGTCCGCACGGCGCGTTCATCGGCGGACTCATCGTCGGCATCATCGGCGAGGTCACCGTCGGCGCCGGCATCGTGGCGCCGGGCTACAAGTTGGCGGTCACGTTCGTGGTGCTCATTCTGGTCATCCTGCGCTGGCCCAATGGCTTGTTCGGAGCGCGCTCATGACGCGGCATTCGCGCTGGTTGCCGATCGCGGCGGTGGCGATCGTGACGGCCTTGCTGATCGGGATGCCGCTGCAACGCACCGGTAGTTTGCCGACGGTGATCGGCTTTCTGGCTCCGACGCTGGCGACGATGGCGATCTTCGCCATCATCTGCATCGGCCTCAACGTGCAGTGGGGTTACACCGGCATTTTCAACTTCGGCGTGGTCGGCTTTTTCATGATCGGGGCCTACGCCGGAGCGGTGGTGGCGATGCCGCCGGCCAATACCGAATACGCCAGTTATGTCGGGGGATTCGGAACGGCGCTCAGCAGCGTGCCGTTGCCGTGGGCGGCGGAGTGGTTGCCATTCGCGGTCGGCATCGTCGTCGCGGCGGCGCTGTCGGCGCTGGTGGCGATGCTGCTGGCGCTGCCGACGCTGCGATTGCGCGAAGACTACCTGGCGATCGCCCTGATTGGTGTGGCCGAGGTGCTGCGGCGAATCGCCATCGAGGAGA
>JADLCW010000039.1 GCA_020847015.1 Thermomicrobiales bacterium
GCGGGCGCGCTCGTGGCGCGTCTGGCGGGTCGCGCCGCCGCCCCCGCGCCGCCCCCCACCGCGGCCCATCCGCGGCGTCCGGCCGGCGAACCGGCGGCGCTCGGCGGCCGGCAGTGAGACCGTCCGGGTCGCCCGCTCGGTCGCCAATCGGTTGGCGTGGCGTGGGGTGTCTTGTTGCTGCTGGTGAGACCGTCCGGGTCGCCCGCTCAGTCGCCAACCAGGCGGATCCGCGCCTGCCGGCGACCAGTAGGCCATTCCCTGCGCCGTCCCGGGCATCGGCCGCCCTCTTCCAGAGCTGGCGCAGCTCCGGGCGGACCACCCGGACGGGAGGAGGCGCGATGTTCGCGCGATGGGTGCGCATCATCGGCATCGGAACGCTGGGCGCGGCGCTCGCGCCGCCCATGATGGCGGGACCGGCCGCCGCGGACGCCGGTCCCGGAGCCTCCATCGGCGCATCACCCGTTGGCAAGCGACACGCTCACCCGAAGGGAACGCGCGGCGCGGCGTCGCCGTTCGGCTGCCGCAGCCAAGAGGCCGCGAGGGCGAGCGAGGCGATGGCCCCGACGAGGGCGGCGAGCGCGAAGAAGGGCGGGCCGGGGGCCGGGGCGACCGTCCAGCCGTCGCGCAATCCTTCAAAACACCAGCACGCGTAGACCCAGACCCCCCCTCGCAGGCGCGCCACCACGAAGACCCCGGCGGCGTACGCGGTCAGGCCGAATGCGGCGACGGCCACGGCCGCGCCGAGCAGCGGCAGGACTGGGCGCGGCCGCGCCCAGAGGGCGAAGCCGAGGGCGGCGAGGGCGACGACACCGGAGAAGACCGCCACGGCGTTGTAGCCGCCGGCGTCGGTGGCGGAGGAGGTCCCCCGGACCGCCTCCCAGGTCGTGCGGCCTCCGAGCGGCCCGAACAGGAGGACGACGGCGCAGCCGGTCGCGACCGGGCGAACAACGTCTTCCCCATCCTCTGCTCGCATGGCGAGTCCGCTCTCCTTCGGCGCGGCCCGCGCTGCTCGCGCAGCCGTGGCGCGGTTACGCCGGATCGGTGAGTTTGGCGATCTCGGCGTCGAGATCGGCGAGCCGGCGGCGCGCCTGCGGCAACCGCTCGGACCACTTGTGGCGGTCCTCTTCCTCGGCCGCGCGCTCGGCGGTGATGCGGGCGGCTTCCGCACGCAGCCGTTGCCGGCGGTAGACCCGCGCCGCGCACTCCGGGCAGGCTCCGGTCCACTCCTGCCAGCCGCCGCAGATCGGGCAGGGTTCGGCCAAATCCGCCAGGGTGATGGATGCCGGCGGCGCTTCGCCCTCCAGCACGCGATCGCGCAGCCCGACGGCAAATGCGTAGACGCTGTCCACCAGATGCTGCGCCAGCGCCGCGCGCCGCTCCGGCGGCGTGTCGGCCGGCACGAGCCGCGTCGCATCGCCCGCAAGCTGCTGCAGATCGCCGCGCACCACCGGCCCGCCGCGCTGATCCCAATCGATCGCTTCCGCGAACTGAAACGCCTCGTCGCCGATGCGAAAGGTCACCGTCACCGGCTCGGTCGCCTCGCTCCAGATGTCGGTCACCGGCGTCGGCGGCAACGGCCAGGAGGGTTGGTGCGGTTCGGCCGCCAATTCGGCCAGATCCTGCGTCACCGTCGCCTGCGACTCATCGAGCAGCGCGATGCGCTCGCTCCACGGGTTGTCGGGTCGGCGGGCCGCCTCGGCGCGTTCCAGATCGTAGACCATGCTCTCCCGGCGGCGGCGCAGCGCGGTCAGCTTGGCCGCCGCGGCCGGGTCCGCCGCTTGGGCGATCTGTCGCGGCGGCGGCAAGGGCGCCCGCCCCGGAACGGCCGCTCGCTCCGGCGGCGCCGGTTCCGGAGGGGTGGAGGATGGTTCCCAAAATCGCCAGTTCGGCATCGTCGTTCGCTCCCTGGTACGCCCTCGAGTGTGACACAGCGGGTCCCGGCACGGCCGCTTGACCGCGTCTCGCGCCCCGGCAACAATTTCAGCGCCGCGCCCGGCGCGGTCCGCACGCTCACCGGAGATGACGCCGCCGCTATGCCCAATTCCTCCCCCGATGCCGCTCCCGCTCGCCGCGTGGACCCCAACGCCATCGCCTGGACGCCGACGCCGGAGGTCATCGCCCGCAGCCGCCTGCACCGCTTCGTCCACTCGCTCGGGTTGGACAGCACGGCGCAGCTGCAGCTTCGCGCCGCCGCCGATCCCGGCTGGTACTGGGACGCGGCGGTGCGCGATCTCGGCTTCGTCTGGTCGCGCCCCTACACGCGGGCGCTCGACCGCTCGGCCGGGCCAGCCTGGCCGCACTGGTTCGTCGACGGCGAGTTCAACTACGCCGCCAACGCGCTCGACCGCTGGGTCGCCGCCGGCTCCGGCGAGCGCACCGCGCTGATCTGGGAAGGCGACGACGGAGCCACGCGCACCCTCAGCTTCGCCGCATTGCTCGCCGAAACCGACCGCTTCGCCGCGGCGCTGCGCGGACTCGGGGTGCGCAAGGGCGACCGCGTCGGCGTGTTCCTGCCGATGCTGGCCGAAACCGCGATCGCCATGCTGGCGCTGGCCAAGCTGGGAGCCATCTTCCTGCCCATGTTCAGCGGCTTCGGACCGGACGCCATCGCCGCCCGCCTGCGCGACGCCGAAGCGAACCTGCTGATCTGCGCCGACGGAGCGCGGCGGCGCGGCCACACCGTGCCGATGAAAACGACCGCCGATGCGGCCGTAGCCTTGGCCCCCAGCGTGGCGCGCGTCGTCGTGCTGCGGCGCACCGGCGAACCCGTGCCGATGACGCCCGGGCGCGATGTCTGGTGGCACGATCTCGTGGCCGCCGCGCCGACCGGGTTCACCGCGGAACCGACCGCCGCCGACGACCCCTACATGATCATCTACACCTCCGGCACCACCGGCCGCCCCAAGGGAGCCGTGCACGTGCAGGCCGGGTTTCCGATCAAGGCCGCCCACGATCTCGCCTACTGTTTCGATCTCGGTCCCGCCGACACCCTGTTCTGGCTGACCGATCTCGGCTGGATGATGGGTCCCTGGCTGATCGGCGGCGGGTTGATGCTCGGCGCGGCCATCATCATGTTCGAAGGCGTGCCCGACTACCCCGCGCCGGATCGCCTGTGGCGGCTGGTGGAGCGCCACCGCGCCACCGTGTTCGGTGTCGCGCCCACGGCGATCCGCGCCCTGATGGGCAAAGACCCGGCCTGGACCCGCGGCGCGGATCTCTCGTCGCTGCGGATTCTGGGCAGCACCGGCGAAACCTGGAATCCCGATCCGTGGGACTGGTATTTCCGCGAGATCGGCGGCGGTCGGTTGCCCATCATCAACTACAGCGGCGGCACCGAAACCGGCGGCGGGCTGGTCGGCTGCGATCCGCTGCATCCGCTCAAACCCTGCGCCTTCACCGGCCCGGTGTCCGGCACGATCGCCGATGTCGTCGACGACGCCGGTCAACCGCTGCGCGGCGCGGTGGGCGAGCTGGTCGTGCGCCAGCCGTGGGTGGGCATGACCCACGGTTTCTGGCGCGACGACGAACGCTACCGGGAAACCTACTGGAACCGCTTCCCCGGCGTGTGGGTGCACGGCGACTGGGCGGAAATCGACGCCGACGGCTTCTGGTTCATCCGCGGGCGCTCCGACGACACCCTCAAGGTGGCCGGCAAGCGGGTGGGACCGGCCGAAGTCGAATCGGCGGCGGTGGCGCACCCGGCCGTGCAGGAAGCGGCGGCCATCGGCGCGCCGCACCCGATCAAGGGCGAATGCGCGATCGTCTTCGCGGTGCTGCGCCCGGGCGCGGACGCGAGCGCCGATCTGGCGGAGGAGATTCGGCAGACGGTGGCGGCGCGACTGGGAGCCGCCATGCGTCCGGAGCGGGTGCATCTGGTGGCCGATCTACCCAAAACGCGCAACGCCAAGATCATGCGGCGGGTGATCCGGGCCGCCTATCTGGGGCAGTCGCTGGGCGACATGACCGCGCTGGAAAACCCGGCCGCGGTGGACGAGATCGCCCGCGCCGGCGCAGCCAGCCGGCCGGACTGAGGCGGGGCGGCGGTCTGGCGGTCTGGCGGGTCGCGCATCGCCGCCGGCTCATCCCGCACGCCGGGCCGCTTCCCGGCCGTTCGGCGACGGTCTGGAACCGGCCCGCCGCATTCCGGGGGCGGACTGCCGAACGGGGCGAGGCCGCGCTGGTCGACTCCCCATTGCGCCGTTCCTGCGGCGCACGCCTGCCGGCCGGGTCGGGGCAGCGCCGCGCCGGCGCCGTCTGGCCGCGTGCGCGGCGCTGCCCCATGCGCCGCAGTTGAGCGTCGATTGGGCGGCAGCGGATTTCAGACGATGCACGCTGCCCCACGCGCTGCGGTCGAGCGCCACCCGTTTGCTGCGCGTGACGCGGCCGCGAGCTCTTGCCGCGCCCCGAGCGGCTCGCTCCCGCCTAAGGCGAACCCGGCGCCGCGGGGTCGCGGATACCGCCAGGGCATCCGATGGTCGCCGGCGCTCGCGCTATCTTCACAATGATTTCATGCCAAATTGGCGTCACGTTCATCCACATCCGGTACAAGGGAGATGTCGGAGTTCACCGATGCACGTGCCCGGGAGTCGCCGGATGGATGCCGCCGACATCGACCGACTGACTCGCAGTCTGCACCTGCGCCGCGACCGCCGGTCGCTGGCGGCGGTGCTGGCGGGCGGGCTGCTCGCCGCCGGGTTCACGCGCGCCGACGCCCGCCGCAAGAAGAAGCGCCGCCGGCAGGCGAAATCTGAAACCACGGACGGCGCGGCGCGCCGGCGTTGCCCGGATGATGCCGCGCGGTGCGGCGGTCGGTGCTGCGCCGCCAATGAAATTTGCGGTGGTCCGCCCGGAACCCGGCAATTCTGCGTCGCCCCCGGACAGACCGGAGCCGCCTGAATCTGGTGGTTCGGAACCGGCGCGCCGCGGTCGGTTCAACAGTGGCCCCCTCCCTGTTGGGCAGATTGCGGCGCGACCGGCGCTCCACACGCGAAGACCCCGGATCGGCAACCGATCCGGGGTCTTCGCACGCTCGCCGTCCGGTCCGGGCGCACGGCCACCCCCGCCCCGCCGGCCGGGTCCGCTGCCGCGGGAAACCGCGCCGCCGTCTTGACCGTTTACGTCGGTAGGCGCACGGCAACGTTTCGCTTGACGCGGCGGCGCCGCGCTGTCAGCATGTACGTACATGTCTCGCCCCCGCCGTCCGGTCGCGTCCGCTCCGCGGCTTCGGCCGATCCGTCGGCGTCGTCCCTGCCCAGTCAGAGAGGACCGCTCCCGTGGCGCGTCACCGTCCGCTCACCTTCAACCAACGCTCCGGTCCGCCGCCGATCTTGCTCGGCCTGATCGGCGCACTGGTCATCGCCGTCGCGGTCGTCGGATTGCTGCGCGGCGGCTACCTCTCGGCCGGCTGGTTGCCGGCCGGACCGGAGCGCCTGCCCTGGGATGCGCCCGATCCGCGCTCGGCGGCGCTGGCCACCCCGGACCCCGAATCCGGGGCGACCTCGCCCACCGACGAGACGGTCGCCGCCGCAGCGCCCGACGGTCGGCCGGCGGCCGCGTCGCCGGCCCCCGCGCCCGTGCCGCCCCCCGACGAGATCGCCGCCGCCTGGCTGCGCGCCTGGACCGCCGCCGACTACGACGCGCTCTACGATCTGCTCGGCGGTCGCGCCCAACGCGCCATCGACCGCGCCGCCTTCGCCGAGCGGTATCGCGCCATCGCCGAGCGCGCCGGGTTGGAGCGCATCGCCGCTCGTGTCGCCGGCGCCCCCGCGCCCGACGGCGACGTGCCGTTCAGCGTTGCGTTCACCTCATCGCTGGTGGGTGATTTCTCCCAGCAGAATCTGCTGCCGATGGTGCGGGAACCGGATGGCTGGAAAGTCGACTGGGTTCCCGGCGCGATCTTCGCCGAGCTGGGAGCCGACCGCTGTCTCGATGTGGACGCCGAGCCGACCCGGCGCGGCAGCATTCTCGACCGCCGCGGCGAACCCCTCGCCTACGACGGAGCCGTGCAGCGCGTCGGCGTGGTGCCCGGTCAGATTCCCGCCGACGATGAAGCGCGGGTGCTGAAAACCCTGGGCGATCTGACCGGGCTGCCCGAAGACGATCTGCGCGCCCGCTACGCCGACGCCGATCCCTCCTGGTTCGTGCCCATCATGGATTTCCCCGATTCGCGCAGCGAGGAGCTGTTGAACGCGGTCGGACCGCTGCCGGGCGCGTCGGTGCGGCCGGCGCGGGCGCGCATCTACCCGATGGGCGCCGCGGCGGCGCACATCACCGGCTATATCTCGGAAGTGACCGCCGAGCAACTGGCCGCCGACCCGACCCTGCGCCCCGGGCAGATCATCGGCCAGGCGGGGATCGAGGCGGGAGCCGACGATCTGCTGGCCGGGCAGGATGGCGAGCGCCTGGTCGCCGTCGAGTGCGAGTCGCGGGCCGAAATGGCGACCATCGCCGAGCGCCCGCCGGTCGCCCCGCACGACGTGGTGCTGACGATCGACCGCGATCTGCAGCAAGCGACCGTCGCCGCGCTGAGCGCCCAGGGCGATGCGCGCGGCGCGGCGGTGGCGCTCGATCCCGAGAGCGGCGCCGTGCTGGCGCTGGCGAGTCTGCCCAGCTACGATCCCAACGGGTTCATCCTCGGTTTCAGCACCAAAGATCGGGCGCTCATCCAAAGCGAACTGCGCCGCCCCCTGCTCGATCGCGTCGCCGAGGCGGCCTATCCCACCGGCTCCATTTTCAAGGCGATCACCTTCGCCGCAGCCATGGAAGATCTCGGCTACACCGGCGACACCTGGCTCGATTGCCCGCAATATTTCCAGATCGAGGGCACGACCCAGCGCTGGGACGACTGGACCGTGGAAGAGGGACTCGGTCCGCAAGGTCCGATGACCCTCCACCGCGCGCTGGTCAACAGTTGCAACACCGTGTTCTACGCCATCGGGCGCGATCTCGACCGGCTCGATCCCGACCTGTTGCCGCAGATGACCCGCGGCTTCGGGCTCGGCGCGCCGACCGGCATCCCCTTCTTCCCCGAGATCGCCGGCATCGTGCCGGACCCGGCCTGGAAACTGGCCACCCAAGGCGACGGCTGGGCCACCGGCGACGCGGTCAACCTGGCCATCGGGCAGGGCTACCTGGAAGCGACGCCGCTGCAGATGGCGGTCGCCTACGCGGCCATCGCCAACGGCGGCGATCTGCTGCGCCCCTACCTCGTCGCCGCCTCCATCGCCCCGGACGGCGTCCAGCAGTCCCTCGGCGGGCGAACCACCCGCGGCCGGCTGCCGGTGGCGGCGACGACCATCGCCGCATTGCAGTCGGCGCTGCACGACCAGACCAGCGACTGGACGGGGGCCGGGTCGGTGCGCGTGTTCGGCGACTTCCCGTGGCCCATCGCCGGCAAAACCGGCACCGCCCAGAACCAGCTCACCCCCGGCAAGAAACCGCACGCCTGGTTCGCCGGCTATGCTCCGTGGGGCGGCCAACCGACCATCGCCTCGGCGGTGATGATCGAGAGCGTGGGCGAGGGCGTCAGCTACGCGGCTCCGGTCACCCGGAGCATGTACGAAGCCTGGCTCAGCCGCCCGCCGGAACCTGCCCCGGCTCCGGCGGGTTGACCGCGCGACGCGGTACGGAGACGGCCATGTACGGCGAACGGGGACGGATCGGACTCATCACCCTGGCCACCGACACCAGCGTGCTGCCCGAATATCAACGGGCGGCGCCGCCCGGCGTGGCCGTCTATGCCGCTCCCATCGTCCTGCCGCGCGGCGAGGTGACGCCGGAAGCGCTCGATGCGATGCTGGCCGACGACCGTCTGGAGCGCGCCGCCGCGCTGCTGGTCTGGGCCGGCGTCGGCGTCGTCGTGTTCGCCTGCACCAGCGGCAGTCTCATCCACGGCGTCGGTTGGGATCGGCGGCTGGTCGCGCGCATCGAAACCGCCTGCGGGTTGCCGGCCACCACCACCGCCACGGCGGTGTTGGCGGCGCTGCGAGCCGTCGGCGCGGAGCAGGTCGCGGTGGCGACCCCCTATCTGGACCGCGTGAACGCCATCGAGCGGACCTTTCTCGAAGACAGCAGGTTCGCCGTGGCGGCCATCGAGGGGTTGCAGTGCGCGACCGATTCCGCCATCGGGCAGTTGGGACCGGAGGACGCGATGCGCGCAGCGGCCCGGGTGGACCGCCCGGCGGCGAACGCGCTGTTCATCAGTTGCACCAACTGGCACTGTCTGGCGGCCGTGCCGGCGCTGGAGGCGCGCCACGGCAAACCGGTGGTCACCAGCAATCTGGCCGGCATCTGGGTCGCGCTGCGCCGGCTCGGCATTGCCGACGCGCTGCCGCAGCATGGCCGGTTGCTGACCCTGCCGGCCGAGGAGGGCGTTCTGACATGAGCGATCCGGCGAAACCGTCCGCCAGCGCCGGCCAAACCTATCTGCTCGGACCGCAGCTCTATCTGCGCGCCCCGCAGGAGAGCGACTTCGCCCGCTCGGTGGCGGTGCGCCGCTCGCCCTTCCCGGCCTCCGCCCGGCAAACGGAAACCGAGCTGCGCGAGGCGCTGGCGATGGACGAGCGAGCGCGCCGCATCCGCCTCATCGCCTGTCGCACCAGCGACGACGAACCGGTAGGTCTGGCGCATATCGACGAGGGTGAAAACTGGCCGGCCGCGCTCGTCTCGCTGCATGCCGCCCCGTGGCCGCGCTCCGAGGAGCAGCGCGTCAAAGCCGAGATGCTGCGGCTGCTCGCGCCGTGGCTGATGGAGGAGCGCGGCGCCATCAGCGTGGTGGTCGATTTCGCCAGCGACGAGGCGGAGCCGTTGGCCGCCGCGGACGCCTTGGGTCTGCGCCCGGCCTACATCGTGCGCGAGGCGCTGTGGCGCGACGGCGTCCGCCGCGACCAGGTGTTCGTGCAGCGGTTGCACCCCGTCTGGCGGGAGAAGCTGGGCGACCCCGGAGCGGGCATCGCCGCCGCCGCGCCGCCCACCGCCGCGCCGCGGGCGCCGGCTCCGCTGCGGCGTGCCGCCAGTTCCGCTCCGCTGCCGCCGAACACGCTTGTCGCCAGCGAGCGGCTGGCGCTGCGTCCCTTCGCGCACCGCGACATGGAGACGATCGCCCAGACGTTTCTCCGGGAGCCAGAGTATCGGCACGAAGCCGGCCGGACGCCGTCCAGCCCGCTGGCGCTCGCCCAGTGGGCCGATCGGATGGGTGAACGCGAACCGCCGGAGTCGTTTTCGGTCGCCATCGTGCTGCGGGAGAGCGGCGTCGTCATCGGCGACTGCAGTTTGCTCGCCATCGACTGGGTCGGCCGCTCGGCCGAAACCGGAATGTGGATCTATCGCCCGGAGCACCGCAGCGGCGGCTACGGCACCGAAGCCAAGCATCTGCTGCTGGAGTACAGCTTCCAGCGACTGGGGTTGCATGTGGTCTGGTCGTGGGTGGCGGAGGAAAACGACCGCTCGGCGGCGGCGCTGCTCAAGCAGGGGTATCGACCAGCCGGCCGCCTCGACTGGATCGAGGTGGGACGCGGCAAATTCCGCTCGGCGCGGCTGTTCGATCTGCTGGCCGAGGAGTGGCGGGCGGCCCGCCGCTGACGCCGCCCGCGGCGGTCACCCCTCGTCGGCGCTCTCCTCGTCGAGACGGTCGCCGACGGTCTTCTCCACCTCATTCGCGTCCGGGAAGCGTTCGGTGGCGAACTTCGAATAGAGCAGTTCGCCGTCGAGCGACACCTCGAAAGCGCCGACCCGCCCCGGCAGGAGCGTCAGCCCGCCGGGCAAATCTTCCCCGTAGTCGTGCAGCAGGTTCTCCGCCAAACTGGCGGCGCGAGGCAGATAGCCTCACCCCATGCAGTATTCGATGGTGATGTGCCTGGCGGCAGTTTTCGCGGTTTCGCTCATTCGCGCACTCCGGTCGGACGGCTCGCCGTGCGCCAGCCGCACGGGTTCCTGCCGTCCCAGTTTCGCACGTTCCGCTCCGTGCCGACCGCGCCGGAGCGTACACTAGCCGCATGAGCGTTCACTACGACGCCGCGCTGACCCGTCGCGCCCTGCTCGGCGCAGCCGCGCTCGCCGCCGCCGGCGCGCGGTTTCGCCGCTCGGTGACGGCGCGCCAGCGCCGCGCCACGCGCACCCCGACCGGCCCCAGCGATCCGCCCGGCCCGCCGCAGGCCGGCGGCACGCTGGTCGTCGGGTCCACCGTCGAACCGGTTTCGCTGCACCCGTGGGATCCCGGGTCGGCCGCCGGCGCGGATGTGCTGGAGGGCGTGGTCGAGGGATTGCTGCGCTACAACGCCGCCGGTCGCCTGCAACCAGCGCTGGCCGAAGGATTCACCATCTCCGATGACGATCTCAGCTACACCTTTCGCTTGCGCGCGGATGTGCGCTACCACAATGGCGAACCATTCGCGGGCACGGATCTCATCGCGGCCTGGCAGGCGCGGCTGGATGGCGACTGGACCGGTCCGGCGACGGCGGGCTGGGATCGCATCGCCGCCATGGATCTGCCGGACGATCGCACCCTGATCGTCACCACCACCGAACCCTACGCGCCCTTGCTCTCCACCGTGGCGATCTCGCCCATCCTGCCCGCTTCGGCGTTCGCGGACGGCGTCGCCGCCTTCCGGGAGCGCTTCGCTCGCGAACCGATCGGCAGCGGGCCGTTTCGCGTCGCCGCCTGGGAGCCGGGAAACCGCATCACGCTGGAGCGCTTCGCCGACTATTGGAACGGTCCCGCTCGGCTGGAGCGCATCGAGCACCGCCTGCTGCCCGATCTCGACGCGCTGCTGACCGGGTTGGCGACCGGCGAGATCGACCTGGCGGGCGGAGCCGGGGGTGTGCCGGCGGCCGAGGTGGATCGGGCGCTGGAGATCGCCGGGCTCGATGTCTGGGAGCACGCCACCCCCAATTGGCAGCACCTCGATCTCAAGCAGGTCGGGTTCCTGCGCGAGCGCGCGGTGCGGCAGGCGCTCGATTTCGCCACGCCGCGCCAGCGCATCGTGGATGA
>JADLCW010000040.1 GCA_020847015.1 Thermomicrobiales bacterium
ATTCATCAACTCGCGATCGAAGCTCCGGCCCAGCGCCACGAACTGGAGCGATCCGGGGGCGATCGTCTGAGCCGAAACGCCGACCGGCTGCGTGCGCTCCGACCGGATCTGATGGCAACCATCGATCGGGTCGAAGCGGGCATTCTCGATGGGTTCGCCGCGATCGGCGAGGCGCCAGGGGCGCCGATCCACGGCGATCTCAAGCCGGCCCATGTGCTCCTCACGGAAGATGCGTCCACTTTTCTCGACCTGGACAAATTCGCGGTGGGTGAGCCAATGCTCGATGTGACGAGTCTCGCTCGCCATATCCTCCGCGGCAGGTCGACAAATCCGGGGCTTACACCGCAAGATTTGGCGGCCGCGTTTGTGACCGAATACTTCGCGCACTCGCCAAGCGATTGGCAGACTCGATTCGGACCGCACTATGCCGCCACGCTGATCGGCGAAGCCTCCGCCGCTGGGCGGAGCGTGCGGGGAAACCGCGAACATGCGGCCGGAAAACCACGCGCACGACCGACGAAAGACGTAGAACGTCTGCTGGAGGAAGCATTGGAAGCATTGTCCGGCCAAGCTCCGTGGGCGGCCTCGATCTCGGATGCTGATGCAGATGCAACACCTCCCCTGGCCTCGGCTGCCGCGGTAGAACCGGGCGCCGCGTCGCCAGATGCGCAATCGGCAGGCGGGGGCGATCGTGGCGCCGCCGGCGCCGCAAGGCAGTCAGGCGCGGGGAAACGCCGAGCGGCGAACGCCGCGATCTTTGCTCATTTGGCGGACTCTCCCGATATCGCCTCGCTCTTCGCCGCCTACCCGGACCTGACCCTGGACGATCTCCGGAGCGCCTTCGGCGAAGCCGAAGCGTTGACGCGGCAATCCAGAACGATCAACTTTCGAAAAGGCGTCACCCAAACCTCATTCACGCGCACCCACGGGCTGCCCGAGCCAGATCTCTCCGTCCACAAGGGCAACGTGTTTCGCGCGCTGATTTCCCTGCTCAAACCGGGTCGGATGCTCGATCTCGGGGCGGGCAAAGGCAATTTTTCTCTGTCTGCAGCCGAGCTTGGCTGGCGGGTGACGGCCGTTGATGCGCGTACGGTGCGGTGGCCCGACCTGAATGCGGAATCCGATCCGGAGCGGGCAGCCCTGCTTCAGAGCATTCGCTGGGTGCAAGCGGACGTGCGCGAGTTCCCCATCGCCCGCGGCGACTTCGATCTGATCTGCATCCTTGGGCTGCTCCATCATCTGGAAGTCGCCGATCAGGTCGAGTTGCTCAAACGCTGTTCAGGCGCCCCGCTGTTGCTGGATACGCGCATCGCGAAATCCAATGTCGACCATGTCGACGGCTACGAAGGGATGCTCATTCAGGAACATGGGCAAACCCGGGAGGAACGCGATGCGGTGCCGCAGGCGTCCTGGGGAAATCCAGTCTCCTTCCAGCACACCGAGGAATCGCTCACCAAACTCGTGCAAGACTGCGGCTACATGAAAATATTCCAGATGCGGCCGCCGCACCGGCCAGACTACACGTTCTATCTTTGCCTGCCGTCGGGGATGGATCGGAAGCGACTGGATCGCCGGGCCGAGCGGCGTGCGCTACGGGAGGAAGGCAAGAGCGGGTACGCTCCAACCGACCCGCGCAGCGCCGGACTCTCCGGCTCCGGGGAGCCAGCGCCGAAGGGGAAGCGCCGCCGGAAATCGGCGGAATCGTGACATCTCCCGCATCGATCGCAGCCGCGTCCCCAACTGGCGCGGCCACGGGGTTCCGGAATGATGAGCGATGCCGGCGAGCGGCTGGCGGCCACAACTTGTTGGAAAGGATGTGCGGGTGAAGCTGGTCGGAGTGCAAGCGCTGGTGATCCCGGATATCGCCACGGTGAAATTCGCGCGATTCAGCGACAACCGCGGCTATTTCACCGAGACATTCCGGCAGAGCGATTTCGATGGGCCGCAGACGCCTTTTCTGAACGGCGTGCGCTGGATGCAAGCCAATGAGAGTTTCTCGCGGCGCGGGGTGGTGCGAGGGCTGCATTTCCAGTGGAACCCCTACATGGGCAAGCTCATCCGCACCATCCGTGGCCATATGGTCGATGTCGTGCTCGACATCCGAAAGGGTTCGCCGACCTTCGGCAAAATCATCGGCCACGACATGCCGGCCCACGACCGCGACGTCGCGGGCGAATGGATCTGGGTCCCGCCGGGGTTCGCCCATGGGAACACCTTTATCGAGGACACCACGATCGAATACTTTTGCTCGGGCGAGTACAGTCCCGGCTGCGAGGCCGGAATTTCTCCGCTTGCGGCGGACCTGGACTGGTCGCTGTGCGATCCCGCGCTCCGCGACGCGTTCCTGGCGAACGCGCGCGATGCCGGGTTGATGACCGACAAGGACCGCAACGGGTTCACGCTCGGAGATTGGGCGGCCGACTCGCGATCCGACAACTTCATCTACGGAGCCATGGGTTCCTGAAGCCGGGGGATGCACCGACGAATGACCGCTGAGACCCAGGCGATGACCGCGGAGGCGAGCGCGACCGAGGCGTCAGCGCGCCGCCCCACCTGCTCGATCGTGATACCGGTGCACAACCGTGCATCGCTGACCCGACAGTGTCTCAATACGCTGTTGTCCGAGCGAGGCGTTCCGGCCGACATCGAAATCATCGTCGTCGACGATGGCTCGGTCGATCTGACATCCGAGCTGCTGCGCGCGTACGGCAGCCAGATCCAGACAATCCATCACGATCGAGCGGTCGGGTTCGCCCAGGCCTGCAACGCCGGAGCCGGCATCTCCACCGGCGAATACCTGGTGTTCCTCAACAACGACACGATCCCCCGTCGTGGCTGGCTCACCGCTCTCATCCGGTACGCCGAGCGGAATCCGGCGGCGGCGATGATTGGCGCCAAACTGTTGTTCCCGAACAACACCATCCAGCATGCCGGGGTCGTTTTCGGACTGGATCGCTACCCGCATCACATCTACGCCGGATTCCCGGGCGACCACCCGGCGACGGCTGTCTCGCGCCGCTTCCAGGCCGTCACCGCTGCTTGCTGTCTGTTCCGGCGTTCGGTCTGGAACGAGTTCGGCGGGTTCGATACGGCGTTCATCAACGGCTGGGAAGATGTCGATCTGTGTCTGCGTCTGGGTGAGCGCGGGTACGAGATCCATTACTGCGCCGAGTCGGTCGTCTATCATATGGAGTCCGCCTCGCGCGATCTGATGGCTCCGCAGGAGCGCGACAATCGGTTCCGCTTCGTCGAGCGCTGGCGCGAGCGGGTGCGCCCGGATGATTTCCAGTACTACCTCGACGATGGCTTGCTGAATGTCGTCTATCCGGCCCGCTATCCGATGCAGCTCTCCGTCTCGCCGCTGCTCGGGGGCGTCACCGTGGGTGAGAATGAGCGGCTCGGCGACCGTCTGCTGCACGAGCGCGCCAGGCAAACGGCGATTCTGCTCCGTAACAACATCGTGCTCAACGTGCGCGTGCACGAGGCTGAGATGCGCGCACTGACCGCTGAGGCCCGCGCGCGCGAAACCGAAGCGCGCCTGGCGGCGCTCGAAGCCGCTCAAGACGAGCAACCTGTCGTACCCCACCCGGCGCCCGATCCCATCGGGACGGCCGGCGACATCGATGTCCCGCCGCGCACCGAAACCGCACAAAAACCGGCGCAGTCGTCGGCAACTGCGTCGATTCTCGGCCGGGTGGAAAGCCCGAGCCGCGAACCGGGCGTCCTGACGTACGAAGTCTTGCCGATCATCGGGTGGGCGCTTTCAGAAGCCGGCATCGAGGGCGTCGAGACCTTCGTCGATAACCAACCGCTGGGGACGGTCAGCTACGGGGAACCGCGCCCGGACATTTCCGCGCTCCACGGTCAATTCCCCGACGGCGAGAACTGCGGGTTCGTCGGCGCCATTCCGATGTACGAACTTGAAGACGGCAAGCACGATCTCCTCATACGCATCATCGGTAAAGACGGCCGCGTCGCCGACATCGGCGCCAGCTTCGAGGTCGACTCAACTGCGTTCGACGCCGGACGCATTCTGTATCGCCTCGACCGGCCCACCACCGTCATGCGTATCGCCCGGCACGATCGGTTGTTCGTAGCCGGATGGGCGCTCTCGCCCCATGGGATCGTCGCCGTCGACGCGCTCATGGACGGGGAGCCGCTCGGTCCGCTGGCGTATGGCGCGCTGCGGCCCGATGTCGCCCGGTTGTACCCGTTTTATCCGTCGGCCGATCACAGCGGTTTCTCAGCATCCCTGAGCGTGGCGGACCTGGCCGAAGGCGATCACGTGTTGACGGTCGTCATGACCGCAGCCGACGATCAAACGGCCACCATCGAAATCCCCTTCATCGTCGACGCGACGGCGCGGGCGGTCGGCGAGGTTCCTCAGATCAACGCGCAGTACCCGGAATGGCTCGCCCGCCAGGAACTGAGCGGCGAGCAGCGAACTCGTATTCAGCGCGCGCTCGAATCACTGGAGCCACCGCCTGATGTCACGATCGTGGCGCCAGTTCTCGGTGGGGAAACACGTGATGTCGAACCGCTGGTCGAGAGCATCATGGCGCAGCTCGAAACCAGATGGACGCTGGTGCTGGCTGTCGCTGCCGAGGCCCCGGCTAATCTACGGCAATGGGCGGTCGATGTCGCCGCCCGCGATCGGCGCATCGTCGCGCTCACGCCGTCGGGAGCTGCGTCCTTTGCCGAGTTGGCCAACGTGGGGCTGCAAGCGACCGCAACCGACTGGGTCGCCATCGTGCCGCCCGATCTGCGCCTCGCGCCGACCGCGCTGGCGGAGATCGCGCTGGATCTGGCGGACCACCCGGCTTCCGATCTGATCTATGTCGACGACGACCGAGTCGATGACGAGGTTGGCACCCGTTGGGACCCGTTCTTCAAACCTGACTGGTCGCCCGAGCTCCACCTGGCGCTCGATTACTTCGGCCCGCTCACGCTCTACCGGCGCTCGCTGCTCGACGCGATCGGCAATCTCGATGGCGGCCACCCCGGCGCCGAGTTGTACGATCTCGCCTTGCGCGCCACCGAACGCGCCGCAGCCATCCGCCATCTGCCGCGGCTGCTGGCATCGAGGCGCAGCATGGCGGGCGCACCTGCTTCGGTCACCCCACAAGCCCCCATGCAAGCGGCAGTGGCGAGCGCGCTGGAACGGCGCCGGATCGCAGCTTCGGTCGAACCAGGCAATCGACTCGACACGCTGCGCGTGCGCTACGACATCACCGACTCGCCGGGTGTCACCGTGGTGATGCCGAGCGGTGGCAAACTGCGCTATCTCGTGCCGTGCCTCAACGATCTTCTTGAAAAAACGAGCTATCCAAATCTGCGCATCCTCATCCTCGACAACTCCGAGGGCACGGAGGTCGCCGAGTTGGTTGCCGAGCGGAACCGGGACCGCGACATCATCCAGCGCGTGCCCGTGTCGCTGAAGCCTTTCAACTTCTCGGCGCTCATCAATGCCTCCATCCCCCATATCGAGACGCCCTATCTCATCCTGCTCAATGACGACATCACGATCGTGACCCCCGACTGGATCGAGGCAATGCTCGAGCACGCGCAGCGACCAGACATCGGCGTGGTGGGCGCCAAGTTGCTCTATCCGGACAACTCGATTCAGCATGCCGGGGTCGTGCTCGGTCCCTACGACGGCACCGGTCACGCGTTCAAGTTCTTCTCCGGCGATGCGCCGGGCTACTTCGGTTTGCCGGACGTCATCCGCAACTATGCCGCCGTCACGTTCGCTTGCGCCATGATGCGCACCGATGTCATGCGGCA
Organism: Thermomicrobiales bacterium; assembly: GCA_020847015.1. Classification (GTDB taxonomy): domain Bacteria; phylum Chloroflexota; class Chloroflexia; order Thermomicrobiales; family UBA6265; genus CADCWF01. The sequence goes on from JADLCW010000040.1 coordinate 5,785, forward strand.
GATCGGCGGTCTGGATGCCGAGAATCTTCCGATCGCCTTCAACGATGTCGATTTCTGCCTGAAGGCGCTCGATGCCGGCTATCGCAACGTCTATACGCCGCACGCGGTGCTCGTGCATCACGAGTCGGTGACCAAAACGGTGATCGCCAAGCCGAGCGAAATCGCAACCTTGCGCAATCGCTGGGGTCGCTATATCAACCACGATCCGTACTACAACCCCAATCTCACGCGGCGGGCCGAAAACGGCGCGCTGCGCATGGACTGACAGTCTCGTGACCGACCCTCAGCGTATGATGGCGAACACCAAACGGCGGTCGAAGACCACCAGGAACAGTGGTTGCCAACGCTGCCGCGGCGATCGTGCGCCGGCAGGACCACCGATGCTCGTCGACGATCTGACGATCGCCGTGCGCGACCGGGCGCGAGAACCGGAGTTGCCGGCGGCGACGATCGAACATGCCCTGCACGCCGCGCTGCCGGAGCGGTTCGCCCGGTACGCGCTGGTGATGCTGCCGCCGAAAACACCAGAATCGGCAACAACGGCGCGGGCACTGGCGGTTGAATTCGCTCGCCACGAGCACCCTGTGTTCTGGCTGGAGCCGGAGGGTGAAGCCGGCCCGGCGAAGCTGACCGGATCGCATCCGCCGCTTCTGAAGGCGATCCCGGCGCCGGCCGGGTGTGTTTCCGACGCCGCTCTGCTGACCGCTGCACTCGCCGACCTACGCGCGAGTCACGGGGTCGACGCCGCCGCGATCCACCGACCGGACGACGGATACGATGCCGTCGCAACGACGGCGCGGCTCGCCTGGGGCTGGCGCTCGGTGCTCGATGTCGATGCGTCGTCATCGCGGGGCGAAGCGGCGGACGTGCGCATCGCCATGCGGCCGGTTCCGGAATCGGCTCCCGCCGATCTCTCGCTCGGCGAATTACCGTCATGGCCAGCTCGTTGGTCGGCGCTCGACCGCGCTATCCGGGAGACGTGGCCACGCGCCAGCGTCATCGTCGTCACGTACGACAACCTCGCCTACAACCGGCTGTGCCTGGCCAGTCTGCTGGCCAACACCGAGCATCCCAACACCGAACTCATCTTCGTCGACAACGGCTCGACCGATGGCAGCGTCGAGTTTCTGGCCGAGGCCGCCGTCCGCTACCCAAATGTCCGTCTCGTGCGCAACTCCGAAAATCGTGGCTTCGGCCCGGCCAACAACCAGGGCATCGCGGCGGCAAGCGGCGACACGCTCGTGCTCCTCAATAACGACACGATCGTGACCCCGGGCTGGTTGAGTCGCCTGACCCATCACCTGGAGGATGAAGCGATCGGTCTGATCGGACCGGCAACGAACCGGACCTGCAACGAAGCGCAGGTGGAACTCGCCTATCAGACCTATGGCGAGATGACCGCGATCGCCCGTCAGCTTGCCAATCGCTATGCTGGCGACCGCCGCTCAATCCGCATGCTCGCAATGTTTTGCACCGCTTTCAGGCGCGATCTGGTCGACACCATCGGCAATCTGGACGAGCGCTACGAACTGGGCATGTTCGAAGACGAAGACTATGCGCTGCGCGCCAAAGCGGCTGGCTACGATATCGTCTGGACGCCGGAGGTATACATTCACCACGCTTACCATGCCTCCATCGGCAAGTTGCTGCCAACCGGTCAATACCTCTCCACCTTTCGCGCCAACCAGCAACGCTTCGAGGCGAAATGGGGCATCTGCTGGGAGCGCCACCGGCCGCCGGCTGGGTGAGGCGCACATGACCGGCGACCGCGCCATGCTGACGACCGTCCGTACCATTACACGCTGCTCCGCTGACAAGCGCATCTACGCCTTTGCCATCGACGCGCCGCGCCGGGACGAGACCCGCGACGACGGCGAGATCGCCATCGACGGCTGGGCGATCGGGGCGAAAGCGCAGGTAACCGGGATCGAGGTTACGACCACGAATCGACGCGCGTTTGTCCCCCTCGATGTGGCGCGGCCCGATGTGGCTGCCGCCTATCCTGACGCGCCGGAAGCCGCCACGGCCGGGTTTCGTCTATCGATCGAGCCGGGTCATGGCGTCGGTGCGTTTCGGCTGGCTGTGCGAGCGCGCCTGTCCGACGGCGGCACGGTCGACCTGGTCGAGATCGCGGGGGAGGCGGCAGATTTCAGCCCCGCGGAACGCGCCGCCGCAAATGCGTGGCCCGGCCCAGACTTCATCGTCATCGGAGCGCAGCGCTCGGGTTCGACTTCGCTCTACCGCTACCTGACTGCGCATCCTCGGATTGCCCCGGCTACCCGCAAGGAAGTGCACTACTTCTCGCTCCATCATGAGCGCGGGCGCGCCTGGTATCGCCGACAATTCCCGCATCAGGCGACGCTCGGGACGATCACCGGCGAAGCGACGCCCTACTATCTCTTCCATCCACATGCGCCCGGGCGGGTGCGGATGGAAGCGCCGCAGGCCCGCTTGCTGGCGATTCTGCGCAACCCGGTCGATCGCGCCTACTCGCACTACGCCCATGAGGTCGCGCAGGGACGCGAGTCGCTATCCTTTGAGGATGCGATCGCACGGGAGCCGGAGCGATTGGCCGCCGAATCGGCGCGACTGGCGGCCGATCCCACCTTCGTCAGCGCGATCCATCAGCGCTGGTCCTACCTCGCCCGCGGCCGGTATGCCGAGCAGCTCCGGCGCTGGTTCGAGCTGGTGCCGCGCGACCGGGTCCTCGTATTGCGCAGCGAAGATCTGTACACCAACCCGGCGGCGACGATGGAGCGCGCCGCGCTATTTCTCGATCTCGAACCTGTCTGGAACATCGAACCGAAGGCGCACAACGAGCGCGACTACCCGCCGATGGCAGCGACCACGCGGAGGGATCTGGAGCGCCAGTTTGCCGTTGACAATGCCGCGCTGGCGGATCTGCTCGACGAGCCATTCGGCTGGTGACCGATTCTCGTTCTCGATGCGGCGTGGAGACACCAAGATGGCGTATGTTGAAATTCTGGAACGACGCTTAACCCGGACTCCGCGCCGAATCGTCCAGGCCTTGTCCATCGACAGCCCATCGGCAGGATCTCGCCACCACGCCAAGTCAGTCGATTTCAAGGGATGGGTTCTCGGCGCAGCAATCCCGGTTACTGCTGTCGAAATTACCGGGCCGGGAGGACTCGCCCGCCAGATTCCGCTTGGCTACTGGCGAGGCGATGTCGCCGAAGGCCATCCCTTGATTCAGGGCGCGGAGCGGTGCGGATTTCGCGGTCAGGTCGATCTCGCCGAGATCGGTCCCGTGTTCGAGCTGTTTATGTCGGCAGTGCTTGCCGACGGGTCGCGAATGCTCATCGCGCGCTTCACCGGGCGTACGACGATCGGTCGGCCTCAAATCGACATGGCGCCTCCCCCGCTCTCCAATCCGCCGTCTGTTGAAACCCTGCGGCCGCCCGATGTCCGGCCCGTCGTCTCGATCGTCATTCCGGTTCACAATCAGAGTTCGCTCACGCGCAATTGCCTCGACACCTTGCTGACTCCCGGCAACATCACGGCGCCGCACGAAATCATCGTCGTTGACGATGGGTCCACCGACGACACCGCCGAAATGTTGACTCGCTACGGCGCGCGGGTGCGAGCGCCGCAAATTTCGCCAAACGTCGGGTTCAGCGGCGCCTGCAACACTGGAGCGTCGCTGGCTACTGGCGACTTCATTATGTTCCTGAACAACGACACGCTTCCCCAACCCGGTTGGCTGGATGCCCTTGTGACCTACGCCAATCAGCATCCCGCTGCCGCCATCGTCGGCTCCAAATTGCTCTATCCGGACGGATCGGTGCAACATGCCGGCGTGGCGTTCACCCAGGACGGCTACCCGCATCACCTGTATGCGGGATTCCCGGCCGATCATCCGGCGGTCAATGTGTCGCGCGCCTTTAAGGCTGTCACCGGCGCCTGCATGCTCGTGCGGACTCCCATCTTCCGAGCCGCCAATGGATTCGATCGAGTATTCGTCAACGGTTGGGAAGACGTTGATTTGTGCCTGCGCCTGGTCGCGCAGGGGCACGAGATTCACTACTGCCGCGAGTCGGTCGTATACCACCTCGAATCCGCATCGCGCGATAGCGAGTCCCCAAGGGAAATTCAGAATCGAACGGCATGGGCCGATCGCTGGCGGGGGCGGGTTATCCCCGATGTGCTCGATTACTGGACAGCCGATGGGTTATTGCAGTTGGACGTCGTTGGCCCGCTTTATCCCGCGCAGCTTCGCTATGCGCCGGAAGCGGCCGTCGTCGAACCGATCGGGAATGCTCCCGGGGCGCTTCCGCGGGTTGCCCGAGATCGGCTGCGGGCGCGGGAGCGACCGCGAGCGGGCAGCCGCGCTGGGCGCCGGATTCGACCGCGCACCGCCGGCGCGCCCATCCTTGACAAGGGTGCGCCCGCTCTGTCAGGGTGACGTGGTTTTGCACGATCCCGTTCGCTGAGCCGGCGCGCCAGGCGCCGCCTCGCATCGTGCCGCAACTCCGGGAGGAGAACCAAAAGGTCCATGGCTATCGTCGACGTGCAGTCCATCCAGCCCGCTGCTCCGGAGCAGGAGCGCATCCTCGCCTTTGCCATCGACGCCCCGCGCCTCGGCGGTCGGGATGTCTACGACATCGAGTTCGCCGGGTGGGTGCTTGGGCGCGAAACGCCGGCCACCGGCATCGAGATTCACGTCGAAGGGACGGTCATCCGGCGCGCTCCGCTCGATCAGCAGCGCATCGACGTCTCCCGCACCTACCCCGACACGCCTGGCTCGGCGATCAGCGGGTTCCGCACCTGGGTCAGCGTGATCGGCATCGAACCGGGCGCCGCGCTGCAACTCCGCGCCGTGCTGGAGGATGGTTCGCGCGTCCGTCTCGGCACGGTGAAATTCACCCACCAAGCGGTTCAGTCCGGATTTCAACCGAGCTTGCGACCGCTGATGCTCACCACCATGGGGCGCGCCGGCACCACCTGGACGATGCGATTGCTCTCCGAGCATCCGCAAATCGTCATCCATCGCTGGCATCCGTACGAGCTGCGCACGGCGCGCTACTGGTGGCATACATTCAAGGTGCTGTCAGAGCCGCGCGACCCGTATCATTCAGCGCAGGCGGATCGCTTCCAAACGAACCGCGACACGGTCGGTCACAATCCGTTCTACCCCGAGCCTATCGCGGTCACTCCCGGTTTGGGCGAGTGGATGGGTCGCACGTATGTCGAGCAGTTGGGCGCGTTCTGCCAGCGTTCGGCCGAAGAATGCTACCAACGGATCGCCCAGGGACAAGGGCAGGCAAACCCGATCTACTTCGCCGAAAAGCACCGCGCCGACACCCTTCCCTGGCTGGTTTGGGAGTTGTACCCGGAGGCGAAAGAACTCTTCCTCGTGCGCGACTTCCGCGACGTGGTCAGCTCCATGCTGGCCTTCAACGTCAAGCAGGGGTTCCGCGCCTTTGGCCCGGAGCACATCGCCACCGACGAGGAGTTCGCCCGCTATCTGCGCAACACCACCATCCGTCAACTCGCCCGCAGTTGGCCCAAGCGGCGCGACCGCGCTCATCTCATCCGCTATGAAGATTTGATGACCGACACCGAGGCGACGCTGCGCGCCATCCTCGCCTACCTCGAGCTGGACGCCTCCGACGCCGTCGTCGCCGGCATGATTGCTCGCGCGTCGGAAGAAAATGCCGACTCGCTCCGTCACCGCACCAGCAGCGGCTCCTCGCTGGGGCGCTGGCGGGAATCGCTCGCGCCGAGCGTGCAGGCGGTGTGCAACGACGTCTACGCCGATGTCCTGGAGCAATTCGGCTATGCGCTCTAGCGAGCGCGCGTCGCTCGGGGGAGCATCCTTCGACACATGAAGATCTTGATCGTGGCGCCGCCAAAAACCGGCAACTCCTGGCTGAAATGCCTACTCTCCACCGCGTATGGCATCGAGTGGATGACACCCGATCAAGCGCCGCCTGGCGCCGATTTCGTGACATTCCGCGACTGGGTGGAGGCCGGCAGCTTTCCGGCCAATGGCGTCTACCACCGGCACTATGACTATTCGCCGGATCTGTGCGATCTCGCCGCCCACCACGGGATTCATCTGGCGACCATCCTGCGCGACCCGTACGACATGTTCGTTTCCCGCTACTTCTTCACCCAGGCTCAGGCCGACAACGAGCGCCGCGCCGACAAGCCGGTCGAGCGCGGTCACGACGGGATGACCGGCAAGCCGATCGACGACCCCGCGGTGCTGGAGTACCTCGCCGACGGATTCGGCGCGCAGTTGCAAAAGGGCATCGACTGGCTCCAAAGCGGGGCCTCGGTCGTGGTCCGCTACGAAGCGCTCCACGCCGACCCGGTCGCCGAGTTGACCCGCGCCGCCAACGAGATCGAGCCGGTCGCGCCGGAGCGCATTACGGCGGCCATCGAAGCCTGCCAAGCCGACACCCTGTTGCAGCGACGCAAGGGGCTGCGCCGGCGGATTCGCTCAGCCACCGTGGGCGACTGGCGCAACCATCTGGGGCCGCAGCACCTGGCGCTGTTCCGCGTCCACCATGCCGATCGCATCCACGCCCTCGGCTACGAAGTCCACTAGCGTCGGCGGTCGCTCGCCAGCGACCAGAGCATTGTCGAGGAGCCTGTCGTCGTGCGGATCGTCGTCGCCGCCCCTCCGAAAACGGGCAACATGTGGCTGAAGTGCCTGCTCGGGTCCATCTACGACCTGCGCTGGTTGAAACCGAAAGAGACACCCGCCCGCGCCGAGCTCGGCGCATTCCGGAAGTGGGTGTCCGCTGGCGGATTCGTCGATGGCAGCATCTACCACCAGCACTACGATTATTCCGATGAGCTTTGTGACATTGCCGACAGTGTCGGCGCGCACCTTGTCACCCTCGTTCGCAACCCATACGACGCCTTCGTCTCCACCTATTTCACGCTTCAGCAACATTATGAAGAGCAAAATCGAAAAGAGCGGAAGATGACGGAGTTGATGGGGAAACCGCTCGACCACCCCGACGTGGTGGATTTTCTGCGCCGCGGCGGCTACCACAACAACCTGGTCAAGGCGCGCGACTGGATGTCGTCCGGGCGGGCGGTCGTACTGCGCTACGAGGCGCTCCATACCGAGCCATCGGTTGAACTCGGCCGCGCTACCGCCCAGATCGCCCCGGTGGAATCGGCGCGCATCGCCGCGGCCATCGAAACCTGCAACGCCGAGAACATGCGTCAGCGCAGCCGTGGCATGGCGAAGCACGTGCGCGCCGCCCGCCCGGACGATGCGCGCCGGCGCCTCAGCGAGGCGCACTACGAGGCTTTCCGCGAAGCCTACGGCGAATTGATCGAGGAGCTCGGTTACGCGGTCCGCTAGGCATCAGCTTCTTGGCATCGCCCGGCGAGGGAACTGGTACACTCCCCGCGTCATACGCCGGCAGACGGCTCGCGGCCGCACGCGCCAGATCCCGCTCGGGTCGCATGGCGTTGCGTCCGCGCGTCCAGCGGCGCGGCGTCCGGGTCAATGCCGCCGCGCTGCACTGGAAGTTACCCCCACCCTGGTCGGAGGGAGGAGACCCGTTCGGTGAGAATCATTATTGCCGGTCCCCCCAAAGCGGGCAACGTCTGGCTGAAGTGCATCATCTCCAATATCTACGATCTGCGGGTGCTGACCATAAAGGAAACCCCGCAGCGGCCGCAGATCGCGCTGTTCAAGGAATGGATCGGCGCCGACGGATTTCCCGACGGCACGGTGTTCCACCAGCATTACGACTTCTCAACGGATCTGTGCGACGCCATCGACTCGGTTCCTGCTCATACGCTCACCATCATCCGCGATCCGTACGACACCTTCGTCTCGTCCTACTACACCATCCAGCAGCACAAGGACAGCGACATTCGGCGCGGTCGCCGCGATCAGATCGCCGGCAAGAACCTGAGCGATCCTGAGGTGTACGTCTACTTGCGCAACGGCGGTTTCCGCAACAACATGCGCCGTGCGCTCGAGTGGGTCGAGAGCGGGCGCACCCACGTAATCCGCTACGAGAAGCTGCACAGCGACCCGATTGCCGAGCTGACCGCCGTCACCGACGCCATCCAGCCGGTGCCCCGCGAGCGCATCGAGCGCGCCGTCGAGGCGTGCAGCGCGGAGAACATGCGCAAGAAGGACAACAAGCGCACGCCGCACGTACGCTCCGCCAAAGTTGGCGACTCGAAAGCAAAGCTGAACGAGGAACATCTCGAGATCTTTCGCGAGTTGCACGCCGATACGATTCGCGCCCTCGGCTACGAGGTTCGCTAGAGGAGCGGCTCGATCCGCCCGGGGAGTGCTGCTGCATGCGCATCGTCATCACCTCGCCGCCTAAAATGGGCAATAAGTGGCTTAAGTGCCTCCTCGGCACGATCTACGGACTCGACTGGCTTTTGGGCGACGATACGCCCGCCACCAACCCGTCGATGTTCGAGAAGTGGATCGCCGACGGCAACTTCGATGACGACACGATTTTTCACCAGCACTGCCGCTACTCGTCGAAACTGTGCGATGTGATCGAGGCCGTACCGGCGCACGCTGTCACCATCGTGCGCGATCCATACGATACGTTCGTCTCAATGTTTTACTGGCTACAAACTCGGGCCTCGTCCGACAAGGCGAAGGGCAAGGTGCGCCCCCAGCAGCGCCCCAAGGATCTGCTCATTGGCAAGCCGATCGACGACCCGGAAGTGCTCGGGTTTCTTGCCGAAACCTTCGGCGAATATCTGCGTCGCGCCAACGAGTGGACGCACTGCGGCCGCACCGTGGTGGCGCGCTATGAGGAGCTGCATCGCGATCCGCTGGCCGAACTGACCAGAGTCACCGATGCCATTCAGCCGGCGCCGCAGGATGTCATCGAGCGCGCCATCGTCACCTGCCGCGCCGACAACATGCGCGCCATGAGCAAGAAAATGTCGCAGCACATCCGCTCGGCGAAGGTGGGCGACTCCCGCGAGCGCCTGAGCCAGGCTCATTTCGACATCTTCCGCGATCGTTATAGTCACCTCGTGGAATCGCTCGGCTACGAGGTCCGGTAGGGCTCCCACCGATGCGCGTCGTTGTCGCCTCTCCGCCCAAGTCGGGCAACCACTGGGTCAAGTGCCTGCTGGCCCGCATCTACGACCTTTCCATCATCGAGGGTGAGGACAAGCCGCGTCTCACCCCCGAGGCCCTGCCGCGCTGGGTGGCGAGCGGCGGTTTCCCGGAGAACTCGATCGTTCATATCCACAACAAGTGTTCGCGGCGTCTCTGCGATGCAATCGACGCCGTGCCCGCTCATCTCGTTACGATCCTGCGCGATCCGTACGACATGTTCGTCTCCCTCTACCACTGGGCGCAGGAGCGGGCTGAGCGCAATCTCGATTCGCCGGAGCGGTCGCGCCCGCGCCACGCGTTGGTCGACAAGCCGATCGACGATCCGGAGGTGCTCGCGTTCATCGAAAACGAGTACGGGGCGACGCTGCGGCATGGGCTCACCTGGTTGCGCGGCGAGCGGGCGCACATCGTTCGCTACGAACGGCTGCACGAGGACCCAATCGCGGAATTGACCGCGCTGACCGCGGCGATCGCGCCGGCGCCGGAGGATCGCATCACCGCAGCCATCGACGCCTGTCGTGCCGACCGCATGCGCGGCCAGGATGAAAAAATGCACTGGCATGTGCGCTCGGCCCGAGTCGGTGATGCACGCGATGCGCTCGGCCCCGCCCACCTGGAGCGGTTTCGTCGGGCGCACCGGGCTGTCATTCATGAACTCGGGTATGACGTACGCTAGCGGTCGGGTGAAACCGGACGACGGGCTCGCGGCCTGCCGTTGCCCAGTTAGGGGGACACAGGAAGGAGTAACGAGTGCAGTACGAGATCATCGAGCGGGCGGAGGCGCCGGCGCAGGGACCGGATCGCCGTCGTCGCCGGGCGCCTGAGATCGACGAAATGGTCGGTGCGCTGAAGCCAGGCAAGGTTGCCAGAATCGAACTTGGCGAAAATGAAAAGCCGCGACCATTCGTCGAGCAGGTGTTCAAATCGGCTGCTCGCCAGGGGAAGATCGTTGATGTCTGGGAAGTGGGCGGGTTGCTGTATGCCGAGCAAGTGGTCCCTGGCGGGGAGAGCTGACCGACACTCCTCACCGTCTCGCCGGGACGCGTCCCGGCGCTGATGGGACCACTCGACGTCGCCATCGTCACGGTCGTCGGGTTGTTCGCGGTCATGGGGCTGCGGCGCGGTTTCGTGCGCGGCGCGCTCGACGTGATCCTGCTTGCGGCGGCGTTCGTCATCGCCGCGACAATGTATCCGCGTTTGGCCGCCGTGCTGGTAAGCGACAGCGCCGGTCCCTGGGTCGATGTGCTGGCCTTCGCTGTGCTGCTCGGTGCAGTATTGCTCGCCGGTTCCATCGTCACCTCGCTGCTGCTGGCCCCGCTTGCCGCGCTGCCCAAACCGCCGCCGCTGCGGTGGTTGAACAGCCTGCTTGGAGTGTTGCCGGGCATCGTCAAAGGAGTGGTGGCGGCGGCGGCGGTCGTCGTACCGCTCGCGATTCTCGCTCCGCAGGTGGGCATGGGTGTCGATATTCGCGACTCGCGGCTTGGTATGCCGCTTTACCAGCTTGGCCTGGACGCGCTCGATGTCGCTATCGAGCGCTTGGGGCTGGATCTCGGGGATTTCAACCCGATCGCCCCCTCTTCGCCAGCCGGGTTTCTCTTGCCCTATCCGGTCACCGACGGTCTTGCTGTCGATCCCGACGCCGAGCGCGCGCTCTTCGACCTGGTTAACGCGGAGCGCGCCCGGGCCGGGTTGCGCTCGGTCGCGGTCGACGACGAACTCACGTCCGTGGCTCGCGCACATAGCGAGGAGATGTTCCGTCTCGGCTACTTCGACCACCGTTCGCCAATCAGCGGCGATCCTGCCGATCGCCTGACCGCCGCCGGCATATCCTATTTCATCAGCGGCGAGAATCTGGCGCTGGCGCCGAGCGCCGCCAAGGCGCACGATGGGCTGATGGCCAGTCCCGGCCACCGCGCCAACATTCTCAACCCCTCCTACACCCGGCTCGGCATCGGCATCGTCCGCAGCGATCGTCTCGGCCTGATGATCAGCCAGGAATTTGCCGCCTGAGATTCAATCGCCATCCGGGAGAACGATCCCGGCATCGGCCAGTTGGCGGGCCAACCGCCGGTTGTTGAGCGCGATCAGGTCGGCGGCGCGGTTATAGGCGGTCATCGCCATCATCCGCATGAGGTCGGCGTAGGGACCGAGATTGTCCGCATCCTCCTGGGCGTCGTCCAATTGGAGCATCCGCCGTTCGATCTCTGCTTGCAGTTCCTTATACGAGAGCCCAAGAGTCATCCGCGCTTCCTTCCCTAGGGTCGCCTGCTACGATGCTAGAGTGTATGGCCACTCTGGGTCGCACGCCCCGAAGCATCCGGGGCGGCGTGCATGGTTGGAGGCAGAGCGTTGGACATCATCCTCCCGGTCGCTGGATTGGGGAGCCGGCTGCGGCCGCAAACGTGGAACAAGCCAAAGCCGTTGGTGAGTTTGGCCGGCAAACCGATTCTGGAGCATGTCATCGACCGGGTGATGCCGCTTCGGCCGAATCGGCTCGTTTTCATCACCGGCTATCTCGGCGACCAGATCGAGGAGTGGGCGACCCGGCGCTATGACATGCCGCTGGCGTTCGTCGAGCAGCCGGTCATGCGCGGCCAAAGCGATGCCATTCTGAAGACGCGCGAGATCGTGACCGGCGATGCGCTTATTCTGTTCCCCGACATGCTTTTCGAGACGGATTGGTCGGTGATCGGCGAAACCGACGCCGACGCGGTGATGTTCACCAAGGAAGTCGAGGACCCCTCAGCGCTGGGGGTCGCGGTCGTCGAAGAGGGGCGCATCACCCGGCTGGTGGAAAAGCCGCGAGAGCCAATCTCCAATCTCGCCGTCATCGGCATCTACTACGTGCGCGAAATGCCGCGCTTGTTCGCCGCGATGGACGAGCAACTGCGCCGCAGGATCGCCCTCAAGAACGAATACTTCATCGCCGACGCCTTGCAGATCATGATCGACGAGGGAGCCAAGGTGGTCGCCGCCCCTGTGACCGAGTGGGAGGATTGCGGTACGGTCGAAACGCTGATCGCTTCCAATCGCTGGGCGCTGGACCGCATGGCTCCGCAAAACCGGCAGCGGCCCGGTTCGATCGTCGTCGAACCCTCGGTCATCGCCGAGGATGCGATTGTGGAGCGCGCCATCATCGGTCCCTACGCGAGCATCGCTTCCGGGGCGGTGGTGCGGGATGCGATCGTGCGCGACGCCATCCTTGAATCCAATGCGAATGTCGCTGGCGCACTCGTCGAGCGCTCGGTCATCGGGCGGCGGGCGAAGGTGCGCGGCCAGGCCAACAGTCTCAATATCGGCGATGACGGCGCGGTCGAATTGTGAACGAGCCAAACCCGGAATGGCTGGAATTGAGCGCTGTCTGCGACCACGAGGCCGTCGAGTCGGTCGCCGAGTTGTTCGCCCGCCATGGCTATCAGGGCGGCGTGGTCATCGAGGAGCCGTTCACCCAGGAGCCAGACGGCGATCATCCCGCGGTGGACCCCACGCGTCCGGTCGTGGTGCGAACCTTTCTGGCTGCCGCCGACACCTCGCCCGAGCTGCTCGACGAGATCCGCACCGCGCTGTGGCATCTCGGCCGCATGCGCCCGGTCAGTGAGCTGACCGTCGCTGCGCGCCGTGAAGAGGATTGGGCCAACGCCTGGAAAGCTCACTACAGCGTCCATCGCATCGGGCAGCAAACAGTGGTCCGCGCCCCGTGGCACGAGTATGCCGGCGCCGAGGGCGAAGTCGTCATCGAGCTCGATCCGGGTATGGCCTTTGGCACCGGGTTGCATCCGACGACCCGGCTCTGCATGCGCCTGCTGGAAGCTGAGATCCGGCCGGGCATGCGGGTGTTCGATGTCGGCACGGGATCGGGCGTACTGGCGATAGCAGCAGCGTTGCTCGGAGCGGCGCATGTCGATGCGGTGGATATCGAACCAATCGCCGTCCGTTCGACGAAAGAGAATGCGGCACGCAACGGCGTTGCCGAAATCATCACCGTGCGCGAAGGCAGCGTCGGCCCGGACGAGCCGTTCATCGGCGAGTACGATCTGGTGCTGGCCAATATCATTGCCCGTATTCTGGTCGAGCGGGCGGCGGGGCTCGCGGCGGCTGTCGCTCCCGGCGGCATTCTGGCGTTGAGCGGCATCATCGAGTCGCGCGAGCCAGCTGTGCGCCGTGCTTTCGCCGATCTCGGACTGGTCTACGCCCGGCGCGAGCAGATGGAAGACTGGGTGGCGCTCGTCTTCCACAAACCGGTCGCCGCGCCGCGCCGCGCTCTCGAGGACAACCACCATGACCGAACCGCATAACCGTGCCGGGCAATTGCCGGAGACCCCCCACGACGCGCCCTTCGACCGAGGCAAAATCGACGCATTGTTGACCCGGGTGCGGGACGGTGCGGAGATCGATCTGCTGGAGGCGACGCTCGATGCGATCGCCTGGGATGCCTTTGCCGCCGACGGCGGTCAGCCGCTGTCTCCGCTCGAGCGTGCCGAGCTGCGCGACTACTACCGTATCAAATGGTCAGATGTCGGCCCCCTGTACCTGGCGGAACTGCTCTCGACGGAGTTCATGACCGAGCAGCGGGCGCGAGGCAGCATCGAGTTTTCTCCCCGCTTACTGGAGCTCGGCCGTGGCGATCCAGAGGTGTGGGCGGAAATTCGTCAATTCTTCCGGCGCAAGGAGATCGCCACCGGATTGTTGCTGCTCGCCCACCGGCAGACGCCGGATCAGCCTGCATAGCGCCCAATAACTGCTCTTCAAGAAAGACGACGCCAGCGAGATGACTCGCTGGCGTCGCGGTGGTTCGTTGCTGCCTCGTTCCTACGCCCTGGACCAGACCTCGGCCCGCGGAGCCGACTGGCCAGCTTCGGGCATGCGCTCCAGTCGCCGCCCAACCGTCACCACGCCCGCGACGATTCCGTCTGGTCCGCTCAACGGCTCGGCGTCGAACGACACCGGGATCTCCGCTCCCTCCGGGTCAGTCACCATCAGCGCTTCGCTCTCGACCGCAACACCCCTGAGGGCTTCGTAGGTCGGAGTCGCCTCGAGCGCAACCGGCGCGCCGCTCGCATTGCGGAATGATGCTTCACGCGCGCCCGGCCTCAACCCAAGCAGCGCCCGAGCGGACTCATTCGCGAGCACCACTTGGCCTTCGCTGTCACGAATAACGACTGCCTCGTCGACACTGTCCATCACGGCCGCCAGCCGGTCGCCCTCCAACCGAGCTCGATCGGTCAGACGCGCGCGGTCGATGGCCATGGCCGTGATTCCGGCCAGGTTCCGAGCGAATGCCATCTGATCGGCCGTCGGCGCCAGCGGTTCGCCACTGCGATCGCCCATCACCGCGCCAAGGCGGCGATCGCCGACCTTGAGTGGCGCTACGAAGATATCTTCGACATCCAGCAGATCCTCGTCGGGCATATTGAGCGCCATTCCGGCGTTCGCCACGATCGTCGGTTCTGTCAAATCGTACGCGGCTTTCAATTCCTCGTGGATCTCGACCCATGCCGATCCCGGCACCATGCTGATCGGCGGACCGTACGAGGCCACCCGCATGCCAAGATTCTCGTTCTCATCGTCGAGTCGCCAGATAGCCACGCGCTTCAGCCCCAGCGCCGAGGCGAACCGATCGGCGGCGAGACCGAGGAAGTCCGCGAGGGACTCGCTGGACGCGGCGGCATGCACCATCTCGTACATGGTCGCTAGCCGATTCGCAAGGTCCACTCGTTCGCCGCTAGCGAGATCGAGCAGCACGGGCGCCGCTTCCGGATTTGGCTCGCGCCGACGGTACTTGCGCGGCGCCCGTTCGCGCATCGGTCGCCATTCGCGCAGATCTTCGGTGGAGATCAGCGCCATGCGGCCGAGGCGTTGCGCCGGCAGCTTGCCGCGCCGCACCGCTCGCGACACTGTGTGGTACGAGACGCCCTTCAATCGAGCCGCCTCCGCCATCGTGTAGACATCGCCGCCGATTTGTTCGGTTTCGGTCGTTTTGCTCTTGTTCATGGTGCTTTCTCACTCCCACGTTCTTCTTCTGGGATCGACGATCCAACTTTCGCTCGCTGCCGCGAGACTCACTTGAGTTGAACGCTCATAGAGTACCACGCGTTTCGCAATTTGTGGATACGTGGGTAAAGGATTGTGAGACACTCAGTGAAGGTCAATGGGCAACGATTGCAGGCTCACTTTTTCATAGCAGCTTCCATTCCGGTTCAGAAATACCCGTTTTATGAACTCAGAGTGAAGGATCGAGAAGTTTTGGTAGATCACCGGCGCCGGCGCAGCCAGGCGAAGGTATGTTGACGCGACCGGCTGCCCCGTCTAGCATCGGACAGCCGGCTGCGGCAGGCCGCCCAAAGGAGAAGCAATGCCCCGGTTCGCCGCCAATGTTTCGATGCTGTTCACCGAAGCGCCATTTCTCGACCGGTTCGCCGCCGCGGCTCGTGCCGGGTTCACCGCCGTCGAGTTTCTGTTTCCCTACGATGAGGATGTGCCGGCTATCGCCGCCGCTTTGCATGACAACGAATTGCAACAAGCGCTCTTCAATTTGCCTGCTGGCAACTTCAGCCGGGGCGACCGCGGTATCGCCAACGACCCTCGCCGCATCGCCGAATTCCGCGACGGCGTCGCCCGCGGTCTGGAGATCGCGACCCGCATTGGGTGCCCGAAGCTCAATTGCCTGGTCGGCCTCACGCTGTCGGACGTGCCGTTGGACACCCAGTTGGCCACGGTCGCCGAGAATCTCGCCTTCGCTGCGAGCGAAGCCGAACGAGCCGGCGTGCGGCAGGTGATCGAGCCGCTCAATGCGTTTGACGCGCCCGGGTTCCTCATTACTACGCCGACCGCTGGATTCGCGATGGTGGAGCGCGTCGGGCATCCCAATCTGTCGCTTCAGTACGACGTCTACCACGCGCAGCGCATGGAGGGGAACCTCGCCGAAACTATCGCTCAACGCATCGGGCAGATCGGCCACATCCAGATTGCCGACAGTCCCGCCCGCCATGAACCGGGCACCGGCGAGATCAACTACCCCTTCGTTTTCGACGCCATCGACGACGCCGGCTACGACGGTTGGGTCAGTCTCGAATATCGACCCGGCAGCACGACCGAGGAATCACTGGCATGGTTGCGCGACTGGGGTTACTGGGACTGACACACGACACTACACGCTGGGAGGCGACGCGCGATGGCGGAAACAATCGGGTTTATCGGTCTCGGGATCATGGGCAAGCCGATGGCGCGCAATCTCGCCAAGGCTGGCTATTCCCTCGTCATCCATAACCGCAGCCGTGACGACACCGATGCGTTGCTTGCTGAAGGTCTTGCCTTCGCGGCCGCCGACTCGCCCCGCCAGGTCGCCGAACGGGCGAAAACCATCATCACCATGCTGCCCGATTCGCCAGAGGTGCGCGAGGTCGTCTTTGGCGACGATGGACTGCTGGACGCCATGGGCGAGGGGTCGCTGCTAATCGACATGAGCACTATCGCCCCGGCCACCTCGATCGAAGTGCACGGCGCGTTGGCGGCCCGGGGCGCGGATGCGCTGGATGCGCCGGTCAGCGGCGGCGACAAGGGGGCCATCGCCGGCACGCTCAGCATCATGGTCGGCGGCGACGAAGCGGCGTTCGCGCGAGCCATGCCGCTATTCGAGGCGATGGGCAAAACCATCGTTCGCGTGGGCGGCCCAGGCGCTGGCCAAACGGTCAAGGCCTGCAACCAGATCGTCGTGGCCATCAATTATGCGGCGGTCTCTGAGGCGTTGGTGCTGGGCGCGAAAGCCGGAGTAGATCCGGAGAAGGTCGTCCAGGTGCTTTCCGGCGGGCTGGCCGCCAGTCGCGTGCTGGAGTTGCGTGGTCCCGGCATGATCGCGCAGCAGTTCGCTCCCGGGTTCCGCATCGATCTCCACCGCAAGGATCTTGGCATCGCTATGGCGACTGGTCGCGAAACCGGAACGCCACTCCCGGTGACCGCGCTGGTCGGCCAGTTTTTCGAAGCGGTCGCCGCCAATGGCGGGGGCGATCTCGATCATTCAGCGCTAATCACCGTGTTCGAGCGGCTGGCCGGACTGAATGACGGGATCGGCAACTAGCGTCAACGGGCAACGCTACCGGATCGACAGCCACGCGCCATCCTCGCGGCGCGGCGCATGGCAGACTTGCGCCATAAGGCATCCGTCGGAGTCCGGGCCGATTGCGCGGCGTGGATTCCATCGTCAGACCAATGAGGACACGATGTCGATCCACGGCGCCCCCACGCTCCAGTCACCACGTTTCGACGACGAGGCCCGCCAGTACGACGCGTTGCTGGTTCTCTCTTTCGGTGGTCCCGAGGGCATGGACGATGTGCTGCCGTTTCTGGAGAACGTGACGCGCGGTCGCAACATCCCTCGCGAACGCTTGCTGGAGGTCGCCGAACACTATTACCACTTCGGTGGCGTCAGTCCCATCAACGGGCAGAACCGGGCGCTTGTCGCCGCGCTGGAGCGTGAACTGCGGGATCACGATCTCGATCTGCCGATCTACTTCGGCAACCGCAACTGGGCGCCCTATCTCGATGAGGCCATCATTCGCATGCGGGCCGACGGCGTGCGGCGCGCGCTGGTGTTCGTCACCTCGGCATTCAGTTCGTGGTCGGGCTGTCGGCAGTACCGGGAAGACGTTATCGACACGATCGAGCGGTTAGGCGCCGATGACATCGCTTTCGACAAGATTCGCGTGTTTTACAACCACCCCGGTTTCATCGAACCGATGGCCGAGCGCGTGCGCGCGGCTATCGACGAATTCCCCGCGGAGCGGCGCCAAAACATCGAGATCGTGTTCACCGCCCACTCCATCCCCAGCGCCATGGCGCGTGGCTGCGCCTACGAAGCGCAATTGGCCGAAGCCTGCCGGCTGGTCGCCGCGGCGGCTGGCGCCCCGAGCTACCGCCTCGCCTATCAAAGTCGCAGCGGCGCCCCCCACATGCCCTGGCTGGAACCTGACATTCTCGATGAACTCGATGCCCTTCATGCGGAAGGGCGCACCGATATCGTCGTCGCTCCGATCGGTTTCATTTCGGACCATATGGAGGTGCTATTTGATTTGGACGAAGAAGCTGCCGGACGGGCCGCCTCGCTCGGGATGACCGTGCGCCGCACGGCCACAGTCGGGATTCATCCTCGTTTCGTAGCCATGATTCGGGAGTTGATCGAAGAGCGGACAACCGCCCATCCACAGCGCCTGGCGCTCGGCCGGCGCGGTCCCAGTCACGATATCTGCCCCGTCAATTGCTGCCTGAGCGGCGCTGCGCGACCGACCTCCGCGGCACCGGAACGGGCGGCAGTCTAGCGGCGAGCGCAGCAGCCGCAGCCGCGGCCAGCGACGCCAGCAAACGACCGGGAGAATGATCGATGGGCGACGCAACCGAACGTCTGCCTGCTGAAGCGGATGTCGTCGTTATCGGCTCGGGCGCGTTCGGTTCCTGCACGGCCTATCACCTCGCCGTGGCTGGGGCAGGGCGCGTGATGTTGCTTGACCGCGGCGAACTTGGTTCCGGTAGTTCGCCACGTGCCGCGGGACTCTTCAAGATGGTGCAGGCCGACGAACTGCTGACTCGGCTCTCGCATCGCAGCGCCGCCATCGTTCGCGGATTCGAAGCTACGACCGGCATTCCGCTGCCGGTGACGCGCTCGGGGAGCCTTCTTGCCGCGCGGACCTCGGCGCATGCCGATCTGATTCGCGCCGAGCTTGCCCAATCGCGCGTCTGGGGTGTCGAGGCGGAGGAGATCGATGCCGCCACGGCGCGCCGTGCCGTCCCTTGGCTCGACCCGGGCGCGTTCCAGGTCGCCGTGCACGTCCACGGGGATATGTTCATTGAGGAGCCGCCGGACCTCCTCCAGGCTGTCCAGCGCGCGGCCCGCGACAAAGGCGTCGCAACCTTGGCGAATACGACCGCGACCGCGTTGCGCGTCACCGATGGCCGCGTCGTCGGCGTGGCGACCGACCGCGGCGAAATTACTTGTCCGGTGGTGGTCGATGCCGCGGGCGCCTGGGCCAAATCAGTCGTCGCGAGTACCGGCGGCCGGGTCATGGCGGCGACGATTCGCCATCAATTGGCGATCTCGGAACCCACATCCGGAGTGGACGCCGGGCATCCGATCGTTCGCATCATCGATGCGTCCGCCTATGTCCGACCTCACAAGGGCGGGTTTCTCTTCGGCGGCTTCGAACCCGATCCGACTCCGCTAGAGCCGCCCGTCGCCGATCCAGCCTGGTCGATCGCCACCATGCCGCTCGACGCGCGCGTGCCAATACAGATGGGTCGACGCATCGCTGCCCAGATTCCAGCGCTGGCCAATCCGACCGTTCTCGAGACGCGCGGCGGTCTGTTCACCATGACGCCGGACGCCCGCTTTCTGGCTGGCCCCTCGCCCGATGTCGCCGGTCTGTGGTTGAACACCGGCTGCAATGGCAGCGGCTACTCCTTCGCTCCCGCCATCGGCGAGGCGCTGGCCGCCTGGATCACCACCGGATCGCCCACCGTCGACATGTCCCCACTCAGCCCTGAACGCTTTCGCGATCACGACTACAGCGATCGGCGGCTAATCGAGCTCGGGGTGTTCCAGTACGAGAATTACTATTCGCCGCCAGACGTGGCAGCGCGTCTCGGCGGGGCCGCGTTGACCCGCTCCTGAGGAGCAACTACGCCACGCGGAGCCGTTCCAACCGCGCCCGGTCGACCGCACGGCCGAGACCCGGCGATTCATCGAGCCAGATCGCCCCGTCGTGGATGTCCAGCGGGCGATCCAGCAGATCGTCGGTGAACAGCAGCGGCCCGGCCAACTCCGTCGAGAACACGCCCGGCGTGACCGCCGCGAAATGCGCCGCCGCCAGACTGCCGATGCCGGTCTCGATCATGCTGCCGACGAGCACGGGCAAATGGTTGACCGCGCAGATCGCCGCCATTTCCGTCGACGCCAGCAATCCTCCACTCTTCAGCACCTTGATGTTCACCATGTCCGCTGCGCTCGCGCTCGCGCAGGTCGCCACGTCGTCCGGAGCGTGAATGCCCTCGTCGGCCAGCAGCGGCATCGGCAATCGCTCGCGCAGAAACGCCATGCCCGCCCAGTCTGTTAGCGCTACGGGTTGGCTGATCAATTCGATCCCGCAGGGTTCGAGCTGCCGCCCGATCTCCAGCGCCTGCTTCGGAGCGTAGAACTCCTCGGCATCGACCCGAATGGTGGGTTCGGAGCCGACCGCCGCGCGCACCGCGGCAACCATCGCCACATCCATCTCGGCGCCGAATCCGATTTTGATTTTCAGCGCACGAAATCCTCGCGCGACCCAATCGCGAGCTTCGCCGGCCATGCTCGCCGGGTCCCCCGAATGGACGATCGCCGTCAGCGGCACGGTCTCGCGGGCCGCTCCGCCAAGCAGCCGAAACAACGGTAAACCGGCGGCTTGGGCGAGAACATCCCACAGCGCCGTCTCCACCGCCGCCTTGGTCATCAGATGACCATCGATGGCCGCCAGCGCCATCATCGCCCGTCGCACGTCGCGGGGGTCCCGCCCCAGCAGCTCGCTGGCGATGAACGAAGTCAACATGGCATGGATGCCCTGAGCGGTTTCTGGCGCGTAATACAGAAACGGCGAGGCTTCGCCCCACCCGGTGAAACCGGCATCGGTGGCGATGCGCAGGTACACGTGCCGCTTGGCCGGAACCGATCCGCGCCACACCACGAACGGCTGGCGAAACGGCACATCGGCGACGATGCTTTCGACCTCGGTGATCCGCATGAACGCTCGTTCTCCCCGCCGCTGGGCGCCGGAATTACCGCGTCAGGCGGCTAGGCGACGCGAACCATCGTTTCCTTGCGGCGCCCGGTCACCACTCGCATATACCCGGAGAGCAGCGCATCGACATCTGGATCGCCCGTGTCGACCAGCAGCGGTTCTCCACCTAGCGCCGCTAATTTACTCGGCGTAGCGACCACGATGATGTTGACTCGCCCCACCTGGCGAATCACCTCGGCGCTGAATTGCTGATTGCCCCGTCCAAACACGTAGCCCTGACCGCCGATCGGCGTAACCACGATTTTTGCGAGCGGCTCATCCCGCAGGTGGGTCAGCAGGTCACGCTCGCTCGCGTCGCGGACGATCGGTTCGCCCCGGTACACGATGTCCACTCCCACCAGCGTTTTCTCGACGCCAATCGCCTCGGCGATCGCCCGGGTCGTCGTTCCAGGTCCCAACAGATAGAGCGCGCCGTCGTTCATGCGCTCGGCCATCTCCACGGCGATCTCGGCCAGTTCGGATGCCTCGCCGCCCCCCCGGCCAGACTTGACCCGCTGGATCATGCCCCTCGCCTGCGGCACGCGGAGGAACCCGTAGAGCCGTGCCGAAACACGGTCGGAACGCAGCGCTTCCTCATCGATATCCATGACCTCGGCGTCATGGCAGTCCAACGCCTCGCCCGCCAGAAACCGCGCCGCTACCTGACCCGCCACGCGCGGATGCGTCGCGAACGCTGCCGAGTGCATCTTCACCCCGGTGGGCACGCCCAGCACAGGCACGCTCCCGCCGATCGTCGCGCAAACGTCGCGCGCGGTGCCGTCGCCCCCGGCAAACAGCAACAGATCGACGCCATCGGCGACGAGATTGGCTACGGCGCGCTGGGTATCGGCCGCGGTTGTTTCATCGGCGGGACCGGCGACGACAACAACCGGCACGATGCCGACCGCCTGGGCGACGGCCTCGCCCATCTCGCCGGCGACGGTTTTCACGACGAACCCGTTGCCCAGCGCGTGAACAATCTCGCCCAGCGCCAGTCGCGCGCGATCGCCCGAACGGGGCCGGGAGCCCAGCACGCGTGCGCGCGCCACGGCATCGGCTCCGTCCGTGCCTTTCAAACCGACGCTGCCGCCCATCCCGGCGATCGGGTTCACCACCAGTCCGAGAACGGGTTTCACCGCCATTCCTGGCCTCACGTGGACGGCGCGGCGG
>JADLCW010000041.1 GCA_020847015.1 Thermomicrobiales bacterium
GGAAATTCTTCGAGCGCCTGTGCGAGGCTCCTCACCCAGCGAGCGTTTCGTCCAGCCAGTCGAACACGCGTTGGTGATACAGCGAGCGCGCCAATGTTTCGCAATGGCCGCCGGCGCCTTCGGCGGCGGTGAAGTGGACCAGCGTTTTCGGAGCCTGGATCGCCGCGAACAGCACCGGCGCGCCAGCCGCCGTGGGATCGCCCTCAGCCATGGTCACGAGTGTCGGGCAGGTAATGTCGCCTGCCACCGACGACACCTCGTAGCGGGAGAAGTCGACGAAATAGTCGAAGAGCGTATCGACGCCGTGGACCCACAGTCCTCGCTGGATGAGCTTCCAGCGCATCATCGGATCGGCTTCTGGGCCATTCAGCCACTCCTCCATCGGCTCCAGCAGCGCCGGGTCGATATTCGGAAACGCCGCCTTTTGCGCGTCGGTGAGCGGAAGGATCGGCATGATGGCGTCACGCTGGTCCCATTGTCCAGGATCGGCGATCAGCGCGGCGAGGCGGTGCTCGACGCCGGCCGCGCGCGGCGCCAAAAGACCGCCGAAACTCCAGCCGGAGAGCACGATGTTGTCCGGATCGATCTCGCGCCGGGTGAGCGCGTAGTCGATGACCGGCGTCACCACCGTTTCCCAGTTCGGCCGCATCGGCATCCCGTCGCGGATCAGCGGACGACCCTGGCCGGGACCGTCGAACAGCAGCACGTTGTAGCCGCGCCGGATCGCCGCCGGAGCACTGGCGAAGTACATCTCCTGGATCGTGGAGTCGTAGCCGTCGGTATGAATGACGGTCGGGCGGGGAGCTCCGGAGTCGTCGACGGCGATGAAGTAGCCGGGCAGGCTGCCGCCTTCGAAGGGGATCTCGACCGGTTCGATCGGTGTGTCGAACAGCGCGCCCGCCTGCTGGAACGTCTCGGTTTCCCGCTCGAAGGCGGTGACCAGACGCGGATCGACCGGTTTTCCGAAGAGTGGGAAGTAGGAAACGTGGTAGTACATGGACGCGCGCAGATAGGCCTCCCGCGCGCTGACGGCGTGACCCTTCGCCGCGCTCTCGTCGCCGATGGTGGCGACGCGGTCGGCGGTGGCGGTCCATTCGCGATGCCAGGCGTCGAAATCACCCGGAGCGACTCGCTGCACGGTCGTCATGCACTCGCCGAAATCGGCTCCGCCGGTGGGAATCGTCGTGAATGCGCGCTGGCCGAACGTTTCCCACATCTCGTTGCTGCTGAGCAGCGGCATCGCGGTTTCCTCTCGTTGACGCACGGCGCGGGGAGCGCGAGCGACCGGGTGAGCGGCGGCATCAGCCGCGATCTTCAACCCAAGCGCGCCGGCCGCGGCACCCGCCAAGGCGGAGCGGCGACTCGTAGGTCGGGTCAACGCATCGCGCACGACGCGAGTCATTTCAGATCATCCTTTCACGATAGGCCGCACAGCGGCTCTCCCCGCGGCGATATCCGGCCGCAGGGGCGGGTAGTGCTGAGACGAGCGCATACCGGGACATCACCGTAGCAGAATCCGAAGCATGGCGCCGACTGTCGATTTGGAGGCGTTCCCGAGCGCCTGGAGTCGAGGCGCGCGTTGCCGATGATTGCGCGCGCGGCGCACGCGAAGAACCGGCGCAAAATGGCTCGACGCGCAGGTCTGGATCGTCGCCGGCGCCGGTCCGAATCGCGATCCCAAGCCCGCCCGCGATGACGCCGGAGGACTGGGGTGGGTCATAATGCGGCTGGAGGGATGACACAGCGGGTCGAGCCGGCCCGCGCCGGGGGCGAATGATGAGCGATCGGGCGAAAGCTCTGGTAAAGGGAAATGCACCGTGGCGGCGCGACGTCGCCTGGCAAGTTGTCGGGGTCGAGGGATTGGCGTTGCTGGCGGTCGGTCTCTACATCGTGGTCCGACCCGACCAGGCGCGCGACGTCACCCGCGCGCTGATCGGGCTGGCATTGCTCCTGCTGAGCTTGCAGCAGATTGCCAACAGCTTCCGTAATCCGACCCATCCATTCATGCCGTTCCAAATGCTGCGCGGTGGCATCGGCGCCACAGTCGGTTTGCTGGTGGCGCTTGAGCCGCTGGTTCGGTCGCTCACGCCGGAGGCCGCCCGTCTCATTCTGGGCGCCGGCTTGCTAGTCGTCGGGGCTATCGGGTTGATCGGGTTGCTGTTCACGCGGTCGATCGAGGCGTTGCATCTAGAATCGGTCATCACCTCGACGCTGACCATCGCCTTCGGGCTGGTGCTTCTGTTCGGCAGCACTTCGGGCGTCAATATGCTCGGCTGGGTTGCGCTCATCGGTGGTCTCGGGTTGGTGGTCTACGCGTTTATCCTCGCCCGTGGCCGGCGCGCCTTACACTCCGGGTGATCCCATTGCCGGCACTGCTTGGGAGGTGGGCGCTGCAGGCTCGATGAGGAGAGGGGATTGAATGACTTCCGCGCGTGACGGCGCTCGCCGTCCGCCGAAGAGCAGCGCGGCGGCTCGCCGATCGTCGCCATGGCGACGGTTGTTGACTTGGGTGCTGATGCTGCTGTTTTGCCTCGCTGCGCCGCTCGCCTTGCTGGCCGTTTGGGGGCGGGTCACACTGTTGAATACTGATGCGTATGTGATCGCCGTGCGTTCGCTGGCCGCCGATGCCACGGTGCAGGACGCGCTCGCGCGCGCCGCGACAGAAGCCGCCGCGTCCGGTTCGGCGAACGCGCTCGCTACGCCGGTCGCCAGGTCGACTCCGATGATCTCCGATGCTCCGCTGGCTGCACCGACGGCGCGGGCGGTCGATGCGACGCCGGTGGTGGTCGTGACAGCGAGCGATACGCGTGGAGCCCGCCAGGTGGAAACGCTCCGAGCCGGGATCCGGAACGCGTTCGCATCGGACGAGTTCACCGATGCGTGGGCCGAGGCGAACCGGGCGCTGCAGCAATCGTTGACCGCCCGCGGCGCTGCCGGTCCGCTCCTGCTGGATTTCTCGGCGCTCGCACCGGAAATTCAACGCGCATTGGTCGAGACCGGGGCTGCCGATCTGGCCCGAGCTGCGCCACCGCCGGATGCGCTACGGATCGAACTGCTCGGTGCAGCGGACGCTGACCGGGTGCGTGGATTGCTGCGCGCCGTGCGATGGAGCGGCATCCTGCTGCCGATTGTCGCGGCGGCGCTGCTGATTGGCTCGGTTTGGGCCGCGCCGAGTCGGCTCCGCGCGGTTGGGCGAGCCGGGCTGGGACTCGCCCTGGCGACAATCGTGCTGATGTTGGTGGTGTTGATTGGGCAATCGGTGCTGGCCGGCCGGACGCCTGATCCGGCCGCGGAGATCGTGGCGGCGCTGCTCGACCGCCTGTTGCAGCAACCGGTGTTGTGGGCATTGGCGATGGCGTCGATCGGGTTGGCGGTGGCGGCGCTCGTGGCCGGGGCTGCCTGGAGCCGCGGCCGCCGACAGACTCCGGCGATCTGACCGGCAACGCGACCGGTCGACGCGGGTGCTCGGGTATCGGCATCGCGCTGTGTTTTCAACGACAACGAGTCGGCTGCCCGCACTCCACGTCGGCTGACGGCCGCGCCAACGCGCGGGAATCGAGGGAATATCGGCATGCCGCCAGCCTCCAGAACGCCGTCGCAGCATCTGATCTTCGACGCCGACGATACCCTCTGGGAGAACAATGTCTACTTTGAGCGCGCCATCGAGGAGTTCCTCGACTTTCTTGACCACTCCAGTCTGACCCGGCGCGAGGCGCGGGTCGTGCTGGATGAGATCGAGCGCGCCAACGCCGGCATCCACGGCTATGGCTCCCGCGCCTTCGCGCGCAATCTGCGGATGTGTTACGAGCGACTGGCCGAGCGGCGCCTCGATGAGAACGACTTGCGGGCGGTGATGGCGTTTGGCGAACGCATCCTCGCGCAGGCGATCGAACCGATCGCCGGCGTGCCGGAGACGCTGGCCGTGCTGGCCGAGCGGCACGACTTGACCCTGCTGACCAAGGGCCATGCCGAGGAGCAGCGGCGGAAGATCGACGATTCCGGGCTGGCTGGATATTTCCGTCATGCCGAAATCGTCGCCGAAAAGGATGTCGCCGCCTATCGGGCATTGGTGACCGATCTGCGGCTGGACTCCGGTCGCGCCTGGATGATCGGCAATTCCCCGAAATCGGATATCAATCCGGCGCTCGCGGCGGGATTGCACGCGGTGTTCATCCCGCATGCCGCCACCTGGCGACTGGAGCACGCCGAGATCGTTGGCGCCGAGACACCCGGTCGCCTGCTCACGCTCGAGCGTTTTTCGGCGCTGCTGGAGCATTTCTAGGCGGCGTTCGCCGCTGCTGGACGGGCTCTGCCTGGGTCATGGCGCGAAATATGCATCGAGACGCGATGCATGTCGCCGTGCGACAATGAAACGGCAGCCATGCCCGATGGCTCGCTCGGCTCGTCGTTGTACCAACTGACGCGACGGTGAGGAGGGGATCTGTCTCATGAAGCGGCGCGATGTCTTGCGCGGGTCGCTCGCGCTCGCGGGAGCGGCGGCCACGACCGCCATTCCGGCTGAGGCCAAAGAGAAGACCGGGGATGTGAACGCGACGAAGAAGAAAAAGAAGAATAAACGCAATCCCGATCTTTCCAATATGAACGTGTTGATGTTCATAACCGATCAGCAGCGCGCCATCCAGCATTTCCCCAATGGCTGGGCCGAGCAAAATCTGCCCGGGTTCACTCGCTTGCAGAAGACGGGGTTGACCTTCAATCGTGCCTTCTGCAGCTCCTGCATGTGCTCGCCCAGCCGCGCCACACTGTTCACCGGATTTTTTCCCGCCCAGCATGGCGTGAAATACACGCTCGAAGAGGACATGCCAGCCAGCTCGTATCCGCAAGTCGAGTTGCCGCTAAACCTGAAAAACCTCGCCACGGTCATGAAGGCCACTGGACGCCAGGCTCCGTACAAGGGCAAGTGGCACCTGAGCAAAACTCCCGACGGCAACGGCGATTGGGTGCCGAACGATGTCAACAAATATGGATTCCAGCGCTGGAATCCACCGGACGCGGGGGCGAATCAGACCATCGATCAGTTCGGAGGCGGTGATCCGGACAACGACGGCCGCTTCATGGACGACGATGGCCCAGTGGAAGCTGGCAAGGAAGGCGCGCTCGATTTCCTGAATTCGGCCGACGCCAAGAGCAAGCCGTTCTTCCTGGTCGTCTCCCTCGTCAATCCGCACGACGTGCTTGCCTATCCGAATCTGTACGACCAGTCAGGAGCCGGCTACGACGATAGTGACCTCGTGGGCAATATCGGCTTGCCGCCGACGGTCGATGAGGACCTGTCGACCAAACCCACGGCGCAGGCGCAATTCCTGCAGCTGACCAATGGCGGTCTTGGGCCACTGCTCACGGATGACATGAAGCGCGACTACCTCAACTTCTACGGCAACCTGATGAAGGAGTCGGACGCCTATCTGGTGCAGTTGCTCGATACGCTCGAAGCGCAGGGCATGCTGGACAACACCGTGGTCATTGGCACCTCCGATCACGGTGAAATGGGATTGGCGCACGGTGGTCAGCGCCAGAAGATGTTCAACTTCTATGAGGAAACGCTGCGGGTGCCGCTGGTGTACTCCAACCCGAAGTTGTTCCCAAAACCGGTGACCTCGAACGCCATGGTGTCCCACGTCGACTTCCTGCCGACGATGGCAGGGTTGTTCAACGCGCCCAAAGGTGCGCGCAGCAAGTGGCAGGGGGTCGATTACTCCAAGATCATCCGCAGCGCGACGAAGGGCAAGGGCAAGGGCAAAGGCAAGGTCCAGAAGTACGTCGTCTTCACCTACGACGACTACCAATGTGGCCAAAAATCCGGCCCCTACGTGCAGCCGCCGAACCATATCGCCAGCATCCGGGAGAGTCGCTACAAGCTGGCGCGGTACTACGACGAGAGCGGTGTGGAGCCCGACCAGTGGGAGATGTACGATCTCAAGCAGGACGGTCTCGAGAAGAAAAATCTTGCCGCCCCGAACTACAAGCGAAACAAGAAGCAGCAGAAGGAGTACAAGCGCCTCAGGAAGAAGCTGGCCGATGTGGAGAAAACGCGGTTGAGACCGCGCTGACGCGCGCGGCGGGAGACGATCGTGGAGCAGCGCATCAGCCTGATTACGCTTGGGGTGCGCGACCTGCCACGAGCCGTGCGCTTCTACGAGACAGGTCTTGGTTGGAAACGCTCTCCCATCGGCGGTGACGCCATCGCGTTTTTCCGGGCGGGCGGCGTCGTGCTGGCGCTGTTCCCGTGGGCCGAATTGGCCGCCGACGCCAATCTGCCGGCGGCCGGTTCCGGGTTCGGCGGTGTGGCGCTGACCCACAACGTTGCTCGCCGGGAGCGAGTGGATGAGATTCTAGCGGCAGCCGCGGCGGCTGGCGGCGCGATCCTGAAACCGGCCGCCGAGATTGCCGCCTTCGAGGGGTATGCCGGGTACTTCGCCGATCCGGACGGTCACCCGTGGGAGGTCGCCTGGAATTCGCAGTTTCCCTTCGCCGCCGATGGCGCGCTGATTCTGCCGGAGTAGGGGCGGCCGGGATCTCCCTGCGGCCGGTTGGCTGTCGTCGCTCACCACGCAGGCTAATTGAGAAGGGCGGCGCCGAGCGCCGCCCGTCATCACATTCGGCCGATTGGCGAACAGTCGCGCGCCGCGGCGCCTATCGGCACTTGCCCCGTCGGCAGCGCTGGCTGCAACAGGTGATGCCGACCCGGAAGCAATTCGCGCCGCGCGGGCTGCAATCGCAGACGCCGCTCTTGCAACGGTGCGAGCAGCACTGGCGATTGCGCCCGCACTGCTGCCCGGGCATCCGGCAGATGCGACCGACCGCCTCGCCGTCCTCAGCGGCGAAGCCGAGACCGACGCCGGCCGCGACCATGGCCACCGCGCCCGCCAGCAAGCGGCGTCGGCTCTCGCCCTTGTTCTTGCCGAGCGCTTGCGTCAACTTGTCGAAACGTTCCTGATCCATGGGTTCGTCCTCCCGTCTCCCCGCCTGACCGACGCCGTTAGCGGCACTTGTTGGTGCTCTTGCTGCATTTGTTGCTGCAGCAGACGGCATGGACCGGGATCGGCAGCGACCCCATCGGGGAATTGACGGTGACGAGGCAGCTGGCTCCCTTATTCTTGCAGCGGCAGCGACCATTGCCGCACTTGCCGGTGCAGCAATTCTTCCCCTTGCTGCAGCGCTGACCTGGAAGCCGGCAGCCCCTGATGACGGAGCCTTCGGCCGTCACCTCTTCCGCCGAGACCATGCGGGCGCCCAGCACGGGCGCCACCGCCGCCACGGCGCCAACGGCCAGGAGCCGGAGCGCCGAGCGTCGGCTTTGCGCGCTGCCAACCTGTCGCGTCAAATTTTCGAAGCGTTCCTGATCCATTGTTCGACCCCTCCCTGCGCCGATGCGCGCTCGGCTGCTACCGGCACCGACCGTTCTTGCAGCGGCCGCTACAGCACAGCGCTCCTTCCATCAGCGCCATGCAGCGGCGACCCTTCGCGGCGCACGTGCAGACGCCCTTGGAGCAGCGGTTGCTGCAGCACTGCTTGTTCCGCTTGCAGTACTGGCCCGGGATGCGGCAGTGGAAGAGCGGCACGCCGCCAGACCGCGCCCCATCCTCTTCCGCGGCAACGGCGCGTGTCACCCCGAATGCCGCCGCGATGCCTCCGGCGAGCGCCGCGAATGCTTCGCGCCGTGTCGCGGCTTTGCCAACCCCTCGGGTGACCTCTTCGAATCGACGTGGGTCCATACGAGTCCTCCTTCTCCTCCGATCCGCTCCCCAGCGGTTGATCGGCAATGTTGTCAGCGAGTCGCGCGCCAGCACGGCTCAGGCGTATGCTGCGGTGAGTGTAGAAGACTGCTTGTAGATTTGTCCGTCCTTCATGACCACCAGCAGATTGGCTTCCGGGTCCCCCAGCAGCGACAAATCCTGGAGCGGATCGCCGTCCACCAGCAGGAGATCGGCGAATGCGCCCATCTGCACGACGCCGAGCTGCCCCTTGTAGGGGCTGCGCGGCCCGGACAGCGCCAGCAACGCGGCGTTGTCGGAGGTGGCCATCTTCAGCACTTCGGCCGGCGTGTACCACCGCGTCATCTTGGTGAGATAGGCGTTCTGATCGGCCACGGCGGCAGGGTTGAACAGAATGTCCGTGCCCCAGGCGGTTTTGACCCGGTATTTCTTCGCCAACTCGTACGCCGTGTCGGTTGCGCTGCGCACCTCCTGCTGCTTGAGCCAGTTCTCGGAGCCGGCCGGAAACCCCGAGGGGGAATCGGTCGTGAATGGCTGCAGGCTCCACCAGACATTCTTTTCCGCCATGAATCTGGCGGCATCGTCGTTCGCCAGGTGACCGTGCTCGATAGAGGCGACGCCCGCCGCGACCGCCCGCTTGATGGAGCGGGAGTTGTACACGTGGATAGCGACGTAGGTGTTCCAATCTTCGGCGGCGCCGACCGCCGCCCGAATTTCCGCCTCGCCGTACTCGATGACATCGATCGGGTCATAGTTCGAAGACGCGCCCCCGCCGCCGGCCAGTTTGATCTGGCTGGCGCCCTTCATGAGTTGCTCGCGCGTGGCGCGCAGCACCTCATCGACGCCATCAGCGATCGCGCTGGCCCCTTCGATCTGCGCGTGACCCAACGGAGCGGCCGGATCGAGCGGGATTTCGTAGAGAAATCGAAAATCAGCATGCCCCGACGTCTGCGAGAGCATGGCGCCGGACGGGAAAATGCGCGGCCCGGGCGTGACGCCGCTGTCGATGGCTTGTTTGATGCCGAACACCGGACCCTGCATATCGCGGATGGTGGTGAACCCGCGCCGGAGCATGCCGCCGAGATCGCGCGCGGCGACGACATTAATGTAACCGGGATCCCCAGTCAGCAGAACTGTGAGCGGGATGCCGGCGAACATGGCGTGCGCGTGGGCGTCGATCAGCCCGGGCATCACCGTTCGGCCGCCGCCGTCGATGACGAAGGCGCCCGAGGGGGGCACGATCGGCGCGTTGGAGATTTTGACGATCTGATTGCCGACTACGAGCACGTGCGAGCGCGGAGTGAGCTTCGGGGAGGCGCCGTCGAAGATGCGAACATCGCGAAACAGCACGCCGGATCCGCCGCCGACTCCGGCGGCATCCTTGGCAGCCGCCGCTTCCGCAATCGCCGACTCGCCGCTCTCTTGCGCTCCAGCGCGCATCGCTCGGCCGGATGCCACCGCTGCCGCAGCGGCGCCTGCCCCGCGAAGCATCGAGCGGCGCGAAACCCCCTCGGACAGCCGTCGGTTCAGCAGCGCCAGCAGCGGTGAATCACAGAGACAGAACTCGCCTCCGTCTTCACCGTGCGATGAGCAGGCATGCACCGACCGGCCCTCCCGAACGGCGACGACAGCGGGTCATTGCCCGCTTGGGAGCGGGCAATGACCCGCTGTCGACCACGCACGGCTTTCAACAATCGTGCTTTGAATCACAATAGCATGGATCCAAAATAGGTCAACATTCGTAGTCAACCATTCAGGAGCGACTGATCGACGCCATACGGTTGCAGCGGCTGCTTCGA
Organism: Thermomicrobiales bacterium; assembly: GCA_020847015.1. Taxonomy (GTDB): domain Bacteria; phylum Chloroflexota; class Chloroflexia; order Thermomicrobiales; family UBA6265; genus CADCWF01. The sequence continues at coordinate 9,536 of JADLCW010000041.1, forward strand.
GCGCGTGTCTTGATGCGCCTGTCTGATCCGGGGAGCCGGCGTAATCCGCGACGCCGCTCGGCGCCGGGCGATTCCTGTTACCCTATGCGCCGCCAGATGCTGACTGCGAGCGTGGGAGCGCATGGCCCGCTACATCTTGAGCCGCCTGCTCGGGCTGGTCTTCGTGCTGATCGCGGTTTCGATGATCACCTTTTTTCTGACCCGCATGGCGCCGGGCGATCCCTTTGCGGCCGGCGAGCGGCAGTTGCCGGCCGCCACGCAGGCGGCCCGCGCCGCCAAGTACGGCTTCGACCAGCCGCTGTGGCGGCAGTACCTCAACTACGTCGACAGCGCCGTGCATGGCGACTTCGGCGTCCCGTTCCAAAGTCCAACCACGACCGTGCTCGGCTTGATCCGGGATACTTGGCCGATCACCCTCAAGATCGGCTTGCTCACCATCGGCATCGCCTACCCGGTCGGCATCGCGCTCGGGTTTCTCGCTGCCATCCACCGCAATCAGCCGCTCGACTACTTTCTCACCTTTGGGGCCAGCCTCGGGTTGGTGCTGCCCAACTTCGTCGTCGCTGTCTGGCTGATTTTGCTCTTCTCCGTGAAGCTGGACTGGCTGCCGACCGGCGGCTGGGGCAAACCGCAGCACTACGTGCTGCCGGTGCTCGCCTACGCGCTGGCCCCGATGGCGCTGGTGGCCCGCTACACCCGCACCAGCCTCGTCGACACCCTCGGCGCCGATTACGTGCGCACGGCGCGCGCCAAGGGCATCGGCGAGCGGCGGGTGCTGATCTGGCACGTGGCCCGCAATGCCTTGATTCCGTTCGTCACGGTGATGTTGCCGGAGATTCCCAACATCCTGACCGGCTCCATCTTCATCGAGCAGACGTTTCGGATTCCGGGGTTGGGGCGCTTTTTCGTCACCTCCACGTTCACCCGCGACTACCCGATGATTATGGCGCTAGTGTTGCTGGTGGCCATCGTCTGGGGGGTGATGTACCTGCTGACCGATATCCTCTATACCCTGCTCGATCCGCGGATTCGGCTGTAGGCCGCCAATGACGAGCGCCGCCGCCAGCACCGAAACCAACGCCCATGCGTTCATGCTGGCCCGGCCGGAGCCGCGAACGGGCAACGCTCGACGCGCTATGCGCCGCTTTTTCCGCCAGAAGCTGGCGGTGCTGGGGCTCGCTGTCAGTCTCGCCCTGATCGCGATTGGACTGTTTGCTCCGCTGATCGCGCCGACCTCCTACGCGACAGCCAACTTGATGGACGCCAATCAGTTCCCCAGCCGCGAATTCCCTTTCGGCACCGACGCCATCGGCCACGACTATCTGTCGCGGGTCATCTTTGGTGTGCGCACGTCGCTGGTGGTCGGGTTCTCTGCCGTCGTGCTGGCTTGCGCCATTGGTATCCCGCTCGGACTGCTGGCCGGGATGCGGGGCGGCGCGACCGATTTTCTGGTGCTGCGGCTGGTGGAGATCATGACCGCCTTTCCTGGCATCCTGTTCGCCATGTTCCTTGTCTCCATCACCGGCGGCGGGGTGCGCAACATCGTCGTCGTCATCGGGCTCACCAGTTGGGTGACACTGTGTCGGCTGACTCGCGGCCAGTTGTTGACGCTGCGCGAACAGGAATACGTGCAGGCGGCGCGTAGCCTGGGAGCGGGGGAGGCGCGCATCGCCTGGCGGCATCTACTGCCTAATGCGCTGCCGCCGCTGATCGTGGCCATCACTCTGGCGATCCCGACGGCGATCTTCGTGGAAGCGGGACTGAGCTTTCTCGGCATCGGCATCAACGAGCCGACGCCGTCGCTTGGTAAGATGGTCGCCGATAGCGCGCAATACATCCGCATCTATTGGCACCTCGGTCTATTCCCGACCCTGGCCATCGCGCTGGCGATGCTGGGATTCACCTTCGTTGGCGATGGGTTGCGCGATGCGCTGGACCCGCGCCTGAATTAGCGTCGAGCCGAGTCGTCCGCATCGTGGCGGACTGCCGGTGTGCAATGGAGAGGAGCACCGTCGATGTCGAATCAGCATGTCATTCTCGGCGATCCGCGCGACCCGCGAGAGATCGCCCGCCGCTTAGCGCTGATGGAGGGGCGCATCGGTCGCCGCAGTCTTGTCGGTGGCGCGCTGGCCGCGGCCGGGCTGATGGTGGTTGGCGCCCGGGCGGGCAGCATCGCTGCCGCGCCGGCCCGGCAAGACGCCGCGCTGCCGGATGACGCCGCGCCGCTAGAGGAGCAGGTTTACGTCGTTCCGTGCGATGTCACCCTCGATAAAACCCCGGACTTCTACGAAGCCGTCTACGAGCGCACCTCCGATGCCTGTTCCGACATTTTCAGCGACCCGCTCGTGCGTCTCAATCGCGATTTCGAGATCATTCCCGCCGCGGCGACCGAGTGGTCGAGTGACGAAAGTGGAACGATCTGGACCTTCACCATCGATCCCAACCTGATGTGGAACGACGGCACACCGGTGACGGCCAACGATTGGGTGTCCACGTTCCGTTACGGGGCCGACCCGGCGCATGCCTGGGACTTCACCTGGTATTTCCAGGGGATCATGAAGGGGTGGGATGAGGCGATCGCTGGAGAAATTCCGCTGGAAGAGCTGGGCGTGCGCGCTGACGACGACCACACCCTGGTGATCGAGACGGTGTCCGCCGCTCCCTACCTGCCGGCCATGCTGCTCTATAGCTGCCCGCTCTCGGCGAAAGCGCTCGTGGAGAAGGGGTCGCTTTACAACTCCAATCCGGCGACCAGCGTGTCCTCCGGCCCGCTCATGCTGGAGACGTGGGAGCCCGACCAGCGGATCGTCTTCGTCAAGAACCCCGACTACAAGGGCACGCTTCAGGTCCCCATTCAGAAGGTGGTGCTCAAGCTGTCCGACCCCAAAACCTGGTTCACCATGTACTCCAACGATGAAGTGGACTTCATGCAGAAGCCGGCTCCGGCTGAGGTCCAGATCGCGCAAGCGGAGTTCCCGGAGCAGATTTACTCCGCCACGGGAGATTTTCGCACCTGGTATCTCTTCTTCGACGTCACCAAGGCGCCTTTTGACGACATCAAGGTGCGCCAGGCGTTCAGCCACGTCGTGGACCGCGACACGATTCAAGCGCAGATTCTCGGTCCGGCCGGCCGCCCCGCCTACTCCTGGCTGGCTCCCGGATTCCCGGCGGCCAATGGCGAAGGGCTGAAGGAGATCCAAAAGTTCGATCCGGAATTGGCCAAGCAGTTGCTGGCCGAGGCAGGGTATCCCAACGGGGAAGGTTTCCCGCCGCAGGTGTTGTGGCTGCGCAACGCCAACGCGCTCGATCAGAACGTCGCCAACGCGATCGCCGCCGCCATCACCCAGCAGTTGGGCATCCAGATCGAGGTCAGCAACAAGGACCAGAAAACCTTTACCGACGCCCTGAACGCCAAGCCGACCGAGATTCCGTTTGGCTACGTCTCCTATGGCATGGATTTCCTGGATCCGTACAACATGCTCAGCGTTTGGCTTTCCGGCGGGCGTCATAGCTGGACGAACGCGGAATTCGACAAACTGGTCGATGATGCCGCCAGCTTCCTTGGCGAGCCAGACGAGCGGACGACCATGTTCCAGGAGGCGGAAAAAATTCTAGTGGAGGATGTGCCAGGCGTGTTCGTCTACCACGAGACGCCGGTGCAACTGGTCAAGCCGTGGGTGAAGGGCGCCGTGCTGGAGCCGGACAAGAACGGCATCACCGCCATTCACTGGCCATTCTATACGGCGATGTGCACCGTTCCCGCCGAACTCTACATCGGCAAGGACGCCCCGGTCGGGCGAGGGGACATGTAGGACGGCGAGAAGGGGAGCCGAGGAGTGGAAGTCGCGAGCCGCAAGCCGCTGGCGGCAGGCGATCCAGGTTTCTCCTCGGCGCCCCTTCTCGACTCAGCCGGAGAATTTCTTGTGTCGCTACGTTCAGATATGCTTCTCGATCCCTCGGTCGTATTTCTCAACCACGGGTCGTTCGGGGCGTGCCCGGCGCCGGTGTTCGCAGCCTATCAGCAATGGCAGCGTGAACTGGAGCGGCAACCAGTCGAGTTCCTGGGGCGCCGCTCCGAGGCGCTGCTGGACGGAGCGCGGGAGACGCTGGCCGGCTATCTGGGCGCCGACCCGGAGTGTGTCGCCTTCGTCCCCAATGCCACCGAGGGGATCAATGTCGTGGCGCGTTCGCTACGTTTGCAACCGGGCGACGAGGTGGTCGGCACCGATCTGGAATACGGCGCCTGCGACCGAACGTGGGACCACCTGTGCGAACGCTTCGGCGCGCGCTACCGGCGAGCGCACATTCCGCTGCCTGCCAGCGACCCGGACGCCATCGTCGAAGCCATCTGGGCCGAGGTCACACCGCGCACCCGGGCGATCTTCCTGAGTCACATCACTAGCGCCACCGCGCTCACCTGGCCGGTGGCCGCGGCGTGCCAGCGGGCGCGCGCGGAGGGCATCTTCACGGTCGTGGATGGCGCGCACGCGCCCGGGCAACTGCCGCTGGATCTGGACGACATCGGAGCCGATGCGTATTCCGCCAACCTGCACAAGTGGGTGTCCGCTCCCAAGGGCAGCGGATTCCTGCACGTCCGCCGGGAGCACCACGCCTGGATGGAATCGCCGGTCGTCAGTTGGGGTTGGGTGGAAGAGAGTCCGCACTTCCGGCCCGGCTCGCCGTTCGTCAGCCGTAACCAGTGGCAGGGTACGCGCGACCCGGCCGCCTACCTGTCCGTGCCGGCGGCGATCGCCTACCAGCAGGAGCGCGATTGGCCGGTTGTGCGCGCCGCCGGCCACGAACTGGCGAAGGAGGCGCGCCGGCGCATCGTGACGCGGTTCGGGCAGGAGCCGCTGTCGCCTGAACCGGAACCAGACGGCTACCCCTGGTTCATCCAGATGGTCGCTTGTCCGTTGCCACCGCTCGATCCTCTGGTGCTGAAGCGGCGCCTCTACGACGAACACCGTGTAGAGGCGCCGATCACTGTCTGGAACGACCGTCCCTTCATTCGGCTGTCGTTTCAGGGGTACAACACGCGCGGCGATCTTGAGGCCGCGCTGGCGGCGCTGGATGCGCTCGTGCCAGAGTTGACCGAATAGCCGGGCGATCGGCGAGAGAACCATAGGAGAAGGACGAACCGGCATGGCGAGCGAGACGGTGGAGCGCGACGGAGTCAGTTTCGCCGTTCCCGATCGCGAGCAGTTCGAGCGCATCTATGCCGACGTGTTCGGCGATCGGGAGTACGACGCCGGCGATCTCGGTTCGAGACCGCGCATCATCGACGGCGGCGCCCATGTCGGAGTCGCGACGCTGTTCTTTAGTCGTCGCTACCCCGGCGCTCGCATTACCGCCGTGGAAGGCAATCCGGCGACATTCGCTCTGCTCGAACGGAATATCCGCGAGAACGGTCTAACCGGCGTCGAGGTGCGCCACGCCGCCTTGGCGCCGGTCGCCGGCGAGACGACCTACTACGTCGACGCCGACGGTAGTTGGGGCGATGCTGCCGTCCGTCAACCATGGCACGATGAATCGACACGGCAGATTACCGTACCAGCGATCGCGCTCTCGTCGCTGCTGAACGAACCCGTCGATCTGCTGAAGCTCGATATCGAGGGCATGGAAACGGCGGTGCTGGCCGAAGCGGCTCCGAACCTGGGGAATGCGCGTCGGATCGTGCTGGAGTTTCACGGCAGTCGCCTCACCTCGGAGAACCGCGTCGATCGGTTACTGGCGACGCTGCGCGGAGCTGGGTTCGCCGTCGAGATCAAGCAGGGTGGCGTGCGCGTCGGTGAGCGGTTGATCGTCCATCACGAACCATACTGGTTGGCGATCCGAGCCTGGCGGCCGAAGGATGTGGAGCGACTGACCCGCCTGAAATGGCGATGGACGCCGAGCGCGCCGCCCTGGTAGGCCGACGCGAGCCGCCGCGCGAACAGGAGGATCGATGCGCATCCAGATGTTGAGCGGACCGGGGTGGAACCCGTTTATGCCGCTGGCGAACGCCAATGAGGCGACTATCGAGGTGGATGGTCTGGAGCATCTCGATAGTGCGGCGTCGGCGGCAAATCTCTCGGAAACGCTCGCCCGACTCGTGCGCGACGCCTTCCCCGAGGCGATCGTCGAAATTCTGCCGCCCGACACTGATGACGGCAAGCTCGTCATCGTCGAGATCGAAGAGGGCGATCTCGAACGGCTGGCGGACTACGCCGGGCTGCCCCGGTCCGAAGTGGAACAGCCCGGCTTCGATGCCGCGCGTCTCGTGCGCGAGGCGATCTACGAGCTGCTGCGCGAGGCGCTGGAGACGAGCGGTTGGGCGATCGCCCGAGGGTAGAAATCGGGAGCGGCCGACCGGGCAGGCGCCAGCCTGCGTTCAATCCTGGGCACGCTCAACGGCGAGCTGCGCGGTCAACAGGAGTTGGCCGAGATGCTCGCGGGCATGGCCGTAGTTGGTCATCAGCCAGTGCAACCCCGACTGCGGCGGATTGTCGCGGCGGGGGCGAGGCTCGACCAGATCGCTCGGGGTGATCTTCGGTCCCAGGTCGTCCAGCAGGGCGTCCGCCGCATCCAGCAGCCGCAGCAGATGGGCGGTATCGACATCTTCGGCGCGAAACTCGGCGTCGCGGTCGCGGTCGGTTGGCGTGCGACTGACGATGCGCAGGACTTCCGCCTCGGAGCCGAGGGTGTGGACGACCAGCACTGCGATCGAGTTGGTGTTCGGGGCAGGCTGCCAACTGAGTCGGGCGGGATTCAACTCGCGGACGACGCTGCGCATCTGGGCGTGGACATCTTTGAAATCACGAACGATTTCGGCGACAACCAGTTCCATGCGGCCTCCTCGCCAGTACGGCCGTAGTCGAATCGTTGCGACGCCTCGCGGCGGTTCGGCCGGACCGGTCCATCTCACTCTACAATAGTGAAATTGTCGTTTGCGGGGCCGCCGTTGGTCCGTCGCGCGCGGAGTTCGGATTGTCGCTCGTCTATCACAAAACCGTCCTTCCCAACGGAGTCCGAGTCGTCACCGGGCCGATGAGCGGGGTTCATTCGGCGACGCTCATTTTTTACTACGACATTGGGTCGCGCTCCGAGCCGGGTCCCATCGCCGTCAGTGCCCACTACCTGGAGCACATGCTGTTCAAGGGCACCGAGCGACGACCGGATCCAATGGAACTCGCAGCCGAGATCGAGGGCGTCGGCGGCATGCTCAACGCCGCCACCGGGCGCGAAGGCACCAACTACTGGTGCAAGACGCCCAGCACCCACTTCGCGCTGGCCTTTGACGTGCTCGCCGACATGCTGCGCAATTCCACGATCGACCGAGGCGAACTGGATAAGGAGCGCACGGTCATCATCGAGGAGATCCGCTCCATTCAGGACTCCCCGGAAGAACTCGTCCATGAGGTGATCGACGAAGTCGTCTGGGGCGAGCAGCCGGTGGGCCGCTCCATCGCCGGGTCCGAGGAGACCGTTTCCAAGGTCGACCGCGACGGCATGGTCGATTTCTGGAAGCGCAACTACGGCCCGGACCGGCTCGTCATCGCCGCCGGCGGCGATATCGAGCACGAGCAGGTCGTCGCCCTTGCCGAGCAGCACTTCGGCGATATGCGCGCGCCCGAGCGCCCTGATGAGTGGACCCGCGCCGTCAGCGAGCAGGACGCCCCGCGCGTGCGCCTACTGACGCGAGAGACCGAGCAGGCGCACCTGTGCCTGGCGATGCCAGCGCTGCCCTACACCACCGAGCGGCGCTACGTGCAGGGCACGATCGAGGCCATTCTCTCGTCCGGCATGAGCAGCCGGTTGTTCCAGGAGATTCGTGAGAAACGCGGGCTGGCCTACAGCGTCTACGGCTACTTCCGCCCCTACGCCGATGTCGGGCAGGGAGTCATCTATGCCGGCGCCGATCTGGGGCGGGTGGACGAGACCATCTCGGCCGCCATCGAGGAGTTGCGCAAGCTGCGCGATGACGTCGTTCCCGAAGACGAACTGCGCCGCACCAAGGAACTGCGCAAGGGGCGGCTGCTGATCGGGCTGGAGGATAGCCGCTCGGTGGCCGCCTGGATCGGCAGTCAGGAAGCCACCTACGGTGAGATCAAGACTCCGGAAGAGGTGATCGCGAAAATCGAAGCGGTGACCGCGACCGACGTGCAGGAGTTGGCGCGAGAGCTGTTCCGATCGGAGGCGATGAGTCTGGCGCTGGTCGGTCCCTACGACGACCCCGCCGCCTTCGAGCGATTGCTGCGCATCTGATGGAGTCGCCCACGTTCGCGCCGCTGGAGCCGGATGCCGACGCGGCCATCGCCAATTTATTGACGGCCGCCATGCCGGGCGTATCGCCGGAGGGCGCGGTCGGGTTCGTGGCGACACTGCGCGCCGACCCGGCCGCATCGCTTTACGCCGCCTTCTCCGATGACCAGCCGCTGGCTCTGTATGTGCTGCGCAAAGTGGGCGTGACCAGCGAATTGCTGCTGGTGGTCGTGGCGCCGGGGGCGGCTCCGGCGCTCGATCTCGATGCCCAGGCCGTGCGCGACGCCGGCGAGCGCGTCGGCCGGCGACCGTTGACTGTGGAGACGACCGAGCAGTTCACCGACTGGTACAAATCGCTCGGGTTCAAGCTGGTCAGCAAACGGCGCAAACCGGACGGCAGCTTCAGCTTTCGCATGGGGTGGCACGCAAAGAAGTCGCACAAATCGGGCCAGTGAAGCGAGCGGGCGGCGACGAGCGAGGGCGCCCGCCGCCCGCCCAATAGACCACGCTGATCCGATGCGCGGGGGAGGGGAGACTAGGTGGATGGGCGGGCTGCGGCGGGCTGGCGATCGTACGACGCGCTGATCGATTGCGCGCTGGTCGACGATATTGGCGGCGGCGATGTCACCACTCTGGCGACTATTCCTGCCGAGACCCGGGCGCGCGGCGTATTGCTGGCCAAGGCCCCGGGCGTCATTTCCGGGCTGGATGTCGCGGCGGCCGTGTTTCACCGGGTCGATCCAACGATCCGATTCACGCCCCTGGTCGCCGATGGCGCCGTTGTCGTTCCGGGGCAACCCATCGCCGAGGCGCAAGGCTCGGCGCGCGGTCTGCTGATGGGTGAGCGACTGGCGCTCAATCTGCTGCAACGTCTGTCCGGGGTCGCCACGCAGACCGCGCGATTCGTCGCGGCGGTCGAGGGAAGCGGAGCGCGCATCGTCGACACGCGCAAGACGACACCCGGGCTGCGCGCCCTCGAAAAAGCCGCCGTACGCGACGGAGGTGGAGCCAATCATCGCTTCGGGCTGTCCGATGGCGTGCTGATCAAGGACAACCACCTTGCCGCCGTGGGCGGACCGGACCGCGTGGCGAAGGCGGTTCGGCTGGCGCGCGCGCGCGCGCCGCACGGGTTGAAGATCGAAGTGGAAGTGACCACGCTCGACGAGCTGCGGCAAGCGTTGGCCGCCGGCGCCGACATCGTTCTACTCGACAATATGCCGCCGGCGATGATGGCTGACGCGGTGTGTATCACGGCCGGGGGGGCGCTGCTGGAGGCGTCGGGCGGAGTATCGCTTGAGACGGTGCGGACCATAGCCGAAAGCGGAGTCGATCTGATCTCGGTTGGGGCGCTTACCCACTCGGCCCCGGCACTGGACATCAGCCTCGACTTCGCGCTGGAATGAACGGCGACCAAGACCTGCGCCATCGGCTTGACCGGACGTCACTATTCAGGTCCAATACCAGGCCGATTTGTCATAGAATACGCTATTTGATGTACGTACTGTCAATCTCTATTGCTTATCACCAATCCGTTCGCTATGATCCTTGGTGACGGGCCGCGTCGGCGGCGTTCTCTGGTTGAATCTTCCGATCGCTGGCGAATGCGCCGCAGCGTCGACCCCGGAGAACGGACGAGCGTCCATGCGGTTTGGAGCGCGGGGGCCAGAGATCCGCGCGGAGGGATGCATGAACTGGGAGAGTTTCCGGCGCGCGCGGAGCCGCGCCGGGCGGTGGTTGATCCCGGTCGCGGCAGCGATGGCGCTGGTGTTGCCGTCAGCCACGATGGCGCAGCAGGACCAGGGCGTGCTGCCGGTCGTCACCGATGACGTGGTGGCGGTGGTTGACGGATCCGATGTTGCCGCGGTGGCTCCGGATCAGGGCTGGATCGATCCTGCCGCGGCTCCGACCGAGGGCTGGGTCGTCGATCCCAACGCTGCTCCGGTCGATCCGGCGGCGGACCCGAACGCGATTCCGGTCGAGGCGGCCCCGGCCGACGCGGCCGATGCGATTCCGGTCGAACCCGCTGTACCGGTCGATCAGTTGCCGGCGATCAATCCCTCGTTGGCCCCGCCGCCTTCTACTGGCAATCTGACTCCGGGAGCGAACTGGAATCCTCCGGCGGA